>MHER01000197.1:0-9644 GCA_001805205.1 Nitrospirae bacterium RIFCSPLOW2_12_42_9
CCCGAAAAAGAAACTAAACGGCATCACAAGGGTATTTTTATCTACAGCAACTATCTCTGTTCCAGGATATAGGAGTACGGACATTAGGTGCCTCCCCTTTAAGTCCCTGGCGCAGTCCTTAAGTCCTGAAAGGTCTATATCCTCCAGTTTATGAGACCACTTTACTTCAACTGCAACGATCTTTTCCCCGTGCTCCAGAATAAAGTCAACCTCCCTGCCGGTATAGGTTCTCCAGTAGTATAGCTGATACCTTGCATCAGCGAGGGATATGAGCTTCCTCAGCTCCGCCGCCGCCCATGTCTCCACCATATTACCGACTCTTCCCTGTCTTTCCAGTGTCTTCCAGTCCTCGGCAGCAGAAAGATGGCATGCCATTCCGCTGTCACCGAGATAGATTTTCGGCATTTTTATCAGCCTCTTGCCAATATTCGCATAATAGGGTCTGACAAAGTAGATCTGGTATGTGACTTCAAGGAGAGCTATATATCTCCTGAGGGTAGTAAATGGAAGCCCCAACTCCCTTGATACCTCTGAAAAATTGATAATCTGCCCTGTCCTGAATGAAAGGAGGTTCAAAAGCCTGTTGAAATCCGGCAGATGTTCTATGGCCGCTAATTCCCTTATGTCTCTTTCAATATATGTCTGTCGGTACGAATCAAACCAGCGTCTCCGTGCCTTAACAGAAGTAATCATGGAAGGCTCTGGATAGCCTCCTGCAATTATCTGTTCCTTGATCTCTTCCTTCCTGTCCGGGAAAGAGCGTCTCTTCCATTTCTTAAGCAGCGCCGCCGCATCTATCTCCCTGAAGAGGTCTCCCAGGATTGCAGAAGGTCCCTTATTGCATATCTCCGACCACATAAATGGGTGCAACTCATGAAGGGCCACCCTGCCTGCGAGGGTTTCGGATACCTTTGCGAGGGTCATCAGGTTGGCAGAGCCGGTGAGGAGATACTGTCCGGGTTTACGATTCTTGTCCACCAGAACCTTTATGGCACGCATAAGATCGGGCGCCCTTTGGACTTCGTCTATTATCACAGGAACAGGCGTTCCGCTTACGAAGCCATCCGGGTCATTTAATGCCGCATCCAGGACTACACGGTTATCGAGTGTAAGGTAGGCGGCATCCCACCTTTCCCCTGACAGCTCCTGGGCTAATGTGGATTTACCGACTTGCCTTGCCCCTGTAAGAAGAACAACAGGAAAATGTAGCAGGGAATCAATTATGTCTGAAGACAAGTGTCTTTTAATCACGCTGACAATTTAACCATTTAGCGGTGAAATTGTCAACAGATTCTGAATCTTCCCCTGACACCACATTGGAATATTACGTTAAGGAAGATCTGACCAGAGAGTCCTTTTTATCAAGAATCCCGATAAATATCTCAACTACTAATGGATCGAATTGTGTACCCGAACATCTCCTGAGCTCTGCGATTGCATCTTCGAGGGGACGCGCTGACCTGTATGGCCTGTCAGAGGTCATTGCATCAAAGGTATCAACTACGGACAGGATACGGCAGGCAAGTGGTATGGAATCTCCACTGATACCATCAGGATAACCTGTCCCATCATAGAATTCCTGATGATGACGTATCAATGGTTTAAGATTCTTTAACATCTCAAGGGGGGAGATTATCTTCTCTCCTATCTCTGCATGTCTCTTCATAATCTCAAATTCCTCTTTTGTAAGTTTACCTGGTTTGTTCAATATATGATCAGGTATTCCTATCTTCCCTATATCATGGAGCAGACAGAGATATACAAGCTCTTCCTGCTGCTGGACTGACATCCCTAATTCCCGTGAGATCTGTTTTGTATAATCAATAACACGCTCAGAATGTCCATTAGTATAATGGTCACGTGCATCGAGCGCGCTGCCCAGTGATGTTACAATCTCGAAGAGTGATTGTGACGATGAATCTGAAGTAAAAATCTTCCTGATCTGTTCAATCATGTCAGTTGCAGCATCCTGGCCTTTACTGAAACGACTCAGTGTCTTTATTACAAGGAATGTCTCAGAGATCTCCCTGTTCCAGGAGTTCATATCCATTGTGTCATTAAGATCAAAACTGAATATCTGATCTCCACCCTTGTATTTGGCAAGATACATGGCCTGATCAGCAAGTTGTATGAGCATATTTGAATCTTCCGTATGATAAAGATATGTAGAAAGACCAATACTGACAGTTAGATCCATGCTTCCTTCCTTAATCCCCTCTCTGACCTTTTTCATAATCCTGTTTGCTACAAGCAGACCCTGATCATGAGAGGCCTCAGGCAACATGCAGATGAACTCATCTCCGCCATAGCGTGCAACGATATCTATTGATCGTGTATTCTCCTTCAGGTATGTAGCTACCTGCTGAAGTACGTTATCACCATATTGGTGACCTTGTGTATCATTAATAGACTTGAAATTATCAATATCTATCATAAGAATAGAGAAAGGTTTCTTTGCCTTATTAAGTTTAATCACCTCTTCCTTATAATTTTCAAGGAAAGACCTGTGGTTCAGGAGTGAGGTCAGGCCATCTGTCTTAGCCTGCAACCTGATCTGTTCATACAACTGTGCATTTTTAAGGGCATTTGCCGATGTATTCGCAACTACCTGACAGAATTTTACGTCTGCCTGTGTAAACCTGTGTGCCTCTCTCATTACTTTCAAGAATAGCGTACCTATAACCTCCTCCTGATATGCAATAGGTATAACAAGGAGTGACTTGATATTTTTCTGGTCTATGAACTCTTTAACCTCAGACATTATAGGATCAACACTCGCATCATCTATTATGACAACCTCTTTGCTCTCCAATGCCCTGTAAATCTCAGGATATTTTTCAAGGTCAATCTTGAGACGGTTGATACCAGGGGCATCATGCGAGGCCACAACATAACCAATCTTGTGCGGAGCATCAACAAGGATTATAGAGCATCTGTCTGCATTAATATGTTCAGCCACCTTATTAACAATAATCTTCAAGACCTCATCTATCTCCAGAGTAGATGAAACACTCTTTGTTATTTCTAATATTATCTCTAATTCTTTTTTCTTTGTCTCGATGTCTGCGGTTTTAAAGAAATTAACCTTTGTCTGTTCAGCAATGTATCCATAAAATAGAGACATAATCAACAAAAAGGGAGGCCTTAACATCATCTCTTCATTTGTAAGTATTGCCTCTGCTTGTCTCTGCTGAAATAACATGACCGTATAAACAGCGCTAACAATGGCTGTATTACGGATTATTGCCTTTAGGTCGGCACCAAAGGTTGTAGCAATAATTATAAGGAAGTAGACTAAAAAGAATTCAGATGAAGATCTTCCTGTAAGATAGATGCCTGTGGTTATCAGGACTGTATCCAGCATGAAAAATAAATGGTCAAACCACTTGCTATTGAATATATGATCCGGTACAAAGGATAAAGCTATATTAGATAAGAGGAGGGTGAATATAATAAAAAGCTGAGGGCCTGTTAATAAACTATAACCCTTTGAAAAGATTAAAAGAAAGGAGGATATTATAATTACTAACCATCTTAATAATAAGACCGTTCTTTTCTTCCCGTTGCATGATTTTTCCACCTGTTGAATAACCCTTTCTCAGAGAACTTAAAGATTTGATGACAAAGTATCTTTTCGGAAATTCAAAAAATCTCTTGACAGGTTAAAATTTATTGGTATAATCATCTATAATTCCTATCGGAATAGTAGGATATAAGATGAGATTCTCGGTTAAAAGCGAATATGCGGTCATAGCAATACTTGATATAGCCCTTCATGCAGATAAGGGGCCTATCCACGTACGGGCTATAGCAAACAGGCAGGCAATACCTGTAAGATTCCTTGAACAGGTCATGGCCTCTTTGAAAAAGGCAGGACTTGTAGAAAGTATTCGTGGTGCTCAGGGGGGATATGTCCTGTCAAGGGACCCTGGCACAATCAACCTTGCACAGGTAATCGAGGCAATTGAAGGCCCTATTACCCCAATGGACTGTACCGCCGGGTTAATTGATTACAGATGTCTTCAGATAAATGGATGTGTTGTTAAAGATGTTTGGGAAGATGTACGAAAGGCAATTACAGGTGTCTTAAGCAAAGTAAGTATACATGAGATGTGTAAAAGGAAGCGAGAAAAAGAAAACCCGGTAATGTACCACATATAAACAGTGCTTGGCAGTGCTTGCATTGAGCGAAGCGAAAAAAGGAGGGATTATCCTATGGAGCAGAACACTATTGAAACAGATGTTCTTATCATTGGAGGTGGGACAGCAGGCTGTCTGGCAGCAGTCGAGCTGCGTGAGCGTTTCCCTGGAATAAATGTGACTATCATGGAAAAGGCCCACATAGACAGGAGCGGCTGTCTGGCAGGCGGAATGAATGCCATAAATGCATACCTGAATCCAGGAGAGACACCCGAGAGCTTTGTAAAATATGTAAGATTTGATTCCTGCGGCATCATCAGGGAAGACCTGGTGATGAGCATGGCAGAACTTTTCGAATATTGCGTTAAAAAGGTGGAGAAATGGGGATTGCCAATCCTCTGCGATGATAAGGGAAACTATATACCACGTGGAAGATGGAATATAAAGATTAATGGTGAATCCCTTAAACCAATTATTGCAAAGGCAGCGAAGAATGCCGGTGCAAAGGTTTTAAACTGGGTTGTTGCTACTAACTACATTGTTGTTGACGGGAGGGTTACAGGTGCAATCGGTCTCAGCATAAGGAATGGAAATCTGTTTGTAATAAAGGCAAAGGCAACTATTATTGCAACAGGCGGTGCAGCAGGTATATATAAGCCTAACAATGCACATGATGCCCAGCATAAGACCTGGTACTGCCCTTATAACACCGGTGCAGGATATGCAATGGGGATAAGGGCCGGTGCAGAGATGACAAGCTTTGAGATGCGTTATATCGGCCTGCGGGTTAAGGATACAATAGCCCCTACCGGCACCATTGCACTCGGTGTTGGGGCCCCGCAGATCAATTCAAAGGGTGAGAAATTCATGGCTGTTAAATATGCCAACATTGGAGGTGATGGTGCGCCTACACCCTATAGGTCACATGGACCATTACAGGAGATAAAAGAAGGACGCGGACCTGTGTATCTCGATACACGCCACATAACACCTCAACAGGCAAGGGACCTGAAGTCAGCATTTCTTGATATGTATCCTTCAATGGTCCTCTACTGGGCTGCAAATGAGATAGACCCATCAAAGGAACCAGTAGAGGTTCAGACTACAGAACCTTACATTGTAGGAGGCCACACCCAGTCAGGCTATTGGGTTGACATAAACAGGAAGACGTCGATCGAAGGTCTGTATGCGGCAGGGGATGTATCCGGAGGAGCCCCATATAAGTTTGTAAGCGGCTGCTGGGCAGAAGGGGTTATAGCTGCAAAGGCTGCAGGGGAATATATACAGAAGGCAAGTTTCGCTGATATCCCTCAGGAGATTATAAAAGAAGAAAGGGAAAGGGTCTTTCAACCTCTCTTAAACCATACCCACAAGAAAGAAGGGATTAAGTCTTACGATATGGAGGTAAGGCTTCAGAAGATAATGGAAGAATATGCAGGAGGCGCTGCAACATTCTATGAAGTCAATGAAGAGAGACTCCTTGTTGCAAAAAGACGTCTGTCCACCCTGCCGGAACAGTTCCAGTATCTTATGGCAGAAGACCTGCACGAACTCATGAAGGCACATGAAGTAATAGACAGGTTCTATGTGGCACAGACACTGGTTGAACATATGTTATACAGAAAAGAGACCAGGTGGCCTGGCTACTGCACAAGGACTGACTTTACTGAAAGGGATGATGATAACTGGCTTAAGTTTGTAAATTCAAGGCGTAACCCTGCCACAGGGAATGTAGAGGTATTCACAAGACCCTATGAACAGGTAGTACCCGGAGACAGATATAAGCCGAGGTAATATATAATCTGTATAATCTGGGGACACCATACTTATTTCCCCGAAAGAAATAAGTATGGTGTCCCCAGAACATGTGAAAGGGAATTTTCACGGTAAAAAACTGTATAAAAGGAGGTAAAAAAGATGCCGGTAATTATTCACGCAGACAAATGTGACGGATGCCACGGATCACAGAATCCACCATGTGTCAGGATGTGTCCTGGTGACCTTTTGATGAAAGACCCAAAGACAGGAAAGATCCTGATGAGAGATCCGGCAGAGTGCTGGGACTGCCTGCCATGTGTAAAGGTATGCCCGCAGGAGGCAATAGAATTCAAGCTTTCATATCAACTGGGATTTCATACTGCAAAGCTTCTTCCTCATATACATGATACGAGAGACTTTATAACATGGGAGCTTAGAGACACAAAGGGGAATACTGATAAATTTACCATAAGGACAAAGATACTCCCTGTTGAACTTGACGAGAAGATAGAAGGCGTTACTGCAGTAGACTTCTCAATATAAAAATAAATATACCTGAGGTTAAAATATCATGAACATCAGTGATTTAACAGACGATGAGGTTGCAGCAATACCATCTTTTATAATTGAAGAGATAGATACATTTGGAAAAGAGATCAGCCGCCTGAGAAAGGGCGAGATTCCCGAAGAAAAATTTAAGAGATTCAGATTACAGAATGGAATCTATGGGCAGCGTCAGAAAGAAGATTTCATGGTGCGTGTCAAGATACCTCAGGGTACTCTGGATCATAAACAGATGAGATTGTTAGCTGATATAGGTGAAAGGTTTTCAAATGGCATTGCACATGCCTCTTCAAGGCAGGATATACAATTTCATTATGTCAAATTGGAAAATGTCCCGGCAATAATGAAACTTCTCGCAGGGAAAGGGCTTACAACAAGAGAGGCTTGTGGCAATACAGTTAGAAATGTTACTGCCTGTTATCTGGCAGGCATATGCCCTGAAGAATCATTTGATGTATCACCCTATGCACGTCTAACAACCTCATATTTATTACGGAACCAGGTCTGCCAGGGTCTTCCAAGAAAGTTTAAGATAGCCTTTTCAGGATGTGCCAAAGACTGTGCATTAGCACCAATTAATGATATTGGGGCTATTGCAGTCACTAAAGGAGTAAACGGGAGAAAACTGAATGGGTTTAAGATATACATTGCAGGGGGTCTTGGTCCTCACCCGAGAGTGGCGAGGCTTTTAGTTGACTTTATTCCGGCAGAGGAACTTATTCCTTTATCCGAGGCCATACTGAGGGTCTTTGACCAGTACGGTGAGAGGAGAAACAGAAGCAGGGCCAGGATGAAATTCCTCCTTGAAAAGATAGGTTTTGATGAACTTAAAAAGAGGATTATGGATGAGTTCAGGGTGGTCATGGATTCGCGGAAATGGGATCTATCCCTCCCATCCGGAGATACACCGCCAAACTATCTTGGTTCTTTACCTGATCCAACTATGGTTACAGGCAACGGAGATCCATATTTTTATACATGGTATAAGACAAATGTTATATCACAGAAACAGAGTGGTTATAGTGCAGTTCATATACGATTAGTCCTGGGTGATATCACAACGGGCCAGTTGAGAAGTCTTGCAAATATTACAGCAAAATATGCCCATGGATCGATGAAGGTTACACAACAACAGAATTTTCTAATGAGATGGGTACTGAATAAAGATGTTTACCCATTATATAAAGAGTTAAAGGAGTTAGGACTGGCATCAGCAGGTGCCGGCAGGATGACAGATATCCAGAGCTGCCCTGGTGCTGAGACATGCAACCTGGGCCTCACATCATCAAGACAGTTGGCCGCAGCAATCGGCAAGAAATTTGCAAATAACCAAGATGACCAAGATGCTGAACTGGAAGAGATAAAGATAAAAGTGAGCGGATGCCCTAACTCATGTGGTCATCACCATATTGCTGATATAGGCTTTCATGGTGTAGCAAAAAAGA
This sequence comes from Nitrospirae bacterium RIFCSPLOW2_12_42_9, assembly GCA_001805205.1. Classification (GTDB taxonomy): domain Bacteria; phylum Nitrospirota; class 9FT-COMBO-42-15; order HDB-SIOI813; family HDB-SIOI813; genus HDB-SIOI813. Next base: position 7,908 of record MHER01000197.1, read on the forward strand.
TGGACGGACGGCTTGTACCCCACTATCAGTTACATCTTGGAGGTGGTGTTGGTGATGGCAGGGCTGAAATAGCTGACTCTAACATTAAACTTCCGGCAAAGAATATACCGGAGGCAGTTTCAGGACTTGTCTCTCTGTATAAAACAGAACGGTCACAGGGAGAGCTTTTCTATCAGTATGTTAACCGGGTCGGGGTTGATCATATCAAAGATATGCTGGAAAAATATCTTACTGTACCTTCTTATACTGAGTCGCCTGACAGTTATCGTGATTGGGGCTCTGAAACAGAATTTATTGTTAAACTTGGGGCTGGAGAATGTGCAGGCGGAGTTGTAGATTTAATAGAAGAGTGTCTTATGTCAGGGGCACGTGAGGCCTCAAGGGCTTCGTTCCTTTTTGAGGCCGGCCAGTTTGACGAATCTATCCGGTGGATTGAGCGTGCGATTATCTCAATATCAAAAGGGATGCTGGTTCCATTTGGAATAGAAACAGAGGTTGAAGGAGAAATCTTACGGGAGTTCCAGGACAAGATAATTGATAAAAGTATAGTTTCCTGGAGGGTTGAACCTCTTTATACTGAATATGGAAAACCTTCTATGAGAAATAAAATAGGGGAAATGACAGAGCTCGCAAAGATTCTTGCAGAGGAATCTCAGGATGCCTACAGCAAACTTGATGCAAACTTTAGATTCAAAACGAATAAAAAGGTCGACCAAAAAGAGGAGGATAACAAGCCAATGGAGAGAAAGATTGATGCCTGCCTGGACTTGAAAGGTGTCTCATGTCCTTATAACTTCGTCCGGACAAAGCTAAAACTGGAAGAGATGGACTCAGGACAATTGTTACAAATAATTATTGATGATGGGGAGCCCTATCAGAATGTACCAAAGAGTGTATTAAATGAAGGACATAAGATACTGGAAGAGGAGAAAGTAGAGGATAAACATTACAGGATTGTTATAGAAAAGGCTTGATCATTAAATCTAAAAAGGAGGAGAACAAAGATGCTACATTCAACACCACACGGCGGTAAGTTAATCAACAGGATTTTAAGGGGTAAAGACAGGGAGATGGCAGAGCTCAAGGCAAAGGAGATTAAAAAGATACAACTATCAAATAGGGAATTGTCAGACCTTGAGATGATTGCAACAGGTGCAATGAGCCCGCTGGAAGGTTTCATGTGCAAAGATGATTATCACTCGGTTGTTGACACAATGCGTCTTACAAACGGGATCCCATGGTCCATTCCAATAACCCTGTCAGTAAAAGAGGAATCGGCAAATGAATTATCATTGAAGGATGAAGTGGCATTGGTTGATGAGGAGGGGAACCCGCTCGCATTGATGGAAGTTTCGGATATCTACCCTCACGATAAAGAAAAAGAGGCTATATCGGTATACAAGACAGACAGCCCTGAACACCCTGGTGTCAAGTATATTTATGAAGCCGGGAAATTCCTTATAGGAGGGAAGATAAGCCTCTTCCACAGGCCAAAACATAAAGACTTTATCCAGTACCGCCTTGACCCTGTTGATACAAGGAAGATCTTTCAGGAAAAGGGATGGAAACGTGTTGTGGGGTTCCAGACGAGAAACCCCATTCATCGTGCCCATGAATACATACAGAAATCAGCACTTGAGACAGTGGACGGCCTCATGGTTCATCCTCTGGTTGGCGCCACCAAGGGCGACGATATTCCTGCTGAAGTCAGAATGCGCTGCTATGAAACACTGTTTG
>MHER01000197.1:9655-14845 GCA_001805205.1 Nitrospirae bacterium RIFCSPLOW2_12_42_9
AATTTGCAGGAAGAACTATGGTTGTACCCATTTCATAGTCGGGAGGGACCATGCAGGTGTTGGGAATTATTATGGCACCTTTGATGCCCATTATATATTCGATGAGTTTGAAGATGGTGAGCTCGGAATAACACCCATGTTCTTTGACCACACCTTCTATTGCAAAAGGTGCACGAGTATGGCATCATACAAAACCTGTCCCCACGATTCAAGTGAGCATGTAACACTATCCGGGACAAAGGTGCGTGAGATGCTGAGGAACGGGACAACACCTCCTCCGGAGTTCTCACGGCCTGAAGTGGCAACGATACTTATTGAGGCCATGTCAGCTCAGAAAGGATAATAACCGGATTACATTGAGTTAAATATTAAAGATGGGAGGCTTAAGCCTCCCATTTCCATTTCTGCAAGATAATAACATGGAAAAGGCCATATTAAAGATAGAAATTCCAGGTATCAAACCGCTCAGAAGTGGCAAGGTAAGGGATATCTTCGATCTTGGTGATTATCTTTTGCTTGTCGCCTCTGATAGGATATCTGCATTTGATGTAATACTTCCAAATGGAATCCCGGGTAAAGGGAAGATTCTGACACAGATATCTGCATACTGGTTTAAACAAACAGAGAATATTATTCCCAATCACCTGGTCAGTGTTAATGTCAAAGATTTTCCTGATTTCTGCCAGTCTGCAGGTGATATGCTCGAAGGGAGGAGTATGCTTGTTAAAAAGGCAAAACCCCTTCCTGTTGAGTGTATTGTAAGGGGTTATATTTCCGGGTCCGGATGGAAAGAGTATAAAAAGAACGGAACCGTTTGTGGCATCAAACTTCCATTTGGTCTTACAGAATCAGAGAAACTTTCTGAACCTATCTTCACGCCGAGCACCAAAGCAGAAGAAGGACATGACATTAACATTAGCTTTGAAGAGGCCGGCAAGAGGGTGGGTGGTGAACTGGCAGGGCAGTTGAGGGATATAAGCATAAAGATTTATAAAAAGGCACAGAATATGGCAGAAGATAAGGGGATTATAATTGCTGATACAAAATTTGAGTTTGGTCTCATCAATAATAAGCTTATATTGATAGATGAAGTCCTCACACCCGATTCCTCACGCTTCTGGTCTATCAAGACATATCAGCCAGGAAAAGGGCAGGATAGCTATGACAAACAGATAATCAGAGATTACCTTCTAACACTCACATGGGACCAGCGCCCACCAGGGCCAGTGCTCCCTGATGAGATTATAGAAAAGGCCTCTCTACGCTATAAGGAAATAATGGATATCCTTATCCATTAGAATAAGTTTACGCTCAAAAATGCCCATTTTATTACAACCTGCCGGAGCGGAGGATGGCCCAGACGAGCCACATTCCTAAGAAACCGGCAACTAAATAACCGATCACTCCTATTACTGGAAATCCGAGGAATAGTGGACCTATCTGTGTCTGCATAATAATTGATGACCCCACTATTATCGCAGCAATGATAAGACTGAAGGATAATCTGTTACTTGCTTTGTCTATATGCTGTTCGAGATCTTCCAGTCTCTCATGCCTGACCTCTATTTCGATACGTCCTTCTTTAAGATGTTTTATCAGATTACGGAGGTCACGGGGGAGATTTCTTATGATACTGTTTATCTCCATCCCGACCTTTGTCAGATCGTTATATATTCTTGAAGGCTCAAAGAGTTTTTTTCTAATCAATACCTGGGTATAAGGCCTGATGTTCTCCACAAGATTGAATTCAGGGTCGAGGGTTCTTACTATGGATTCAACTGTCATGAATGTCTTTCCAAAGAGGAGGAGTTCTGTGGGTAACTTCACTTGATAACGCCTTCCTATGGATACTAATCCTTCCATGAATTCAGCAAATGAGAATTCTTTTATTGGTATATCATAAAAACTCTCTAAAAAATATCTCAGATCCCGCTTGAATGCCTTTGGGTCAAAATCACCTGTAAGCAGACCAACATCAAGGTATATATCCATTATCTTTCCAACATCCTTATCCAGAATAGCTAAAAACAGGTTTGAGAGATTATCTGTCAGTTCAACATCGAGATGCCCCATTATCCCAAAGTCATGGAAACATATTCTGCCATTATCGAGTATAAATATATTGCCGGGGTGAGGGTCAGCGTGGAAAAAACCATGTTCAAATATCTGTGTCAGATAGGATTCAGTAAAGTTTTTTGCAAGATTCCGCTTGTACTTAATATCTCCATCTATCTCATCAACCTTCCTTCCTGTTGCGAACTCTATAGTAAGGATATGCCTTCCACTTAGTTCCCATATGACTTCAGGCACATATACGGTCTTAGACCCCTTAAATAAGTCCCTGAACTTGTCTGCGCTCCTCCCTTCAATCCTGTAATCCAGTTCTCTGCGTATTGATTGGCCGAATTCTTCGACCATTCCAACAGGGTCATACAATCTCGCCTCGGGTATATACTTATTTAACAACCTCGCGAGATTCATTAATATATTCAGGTCTGTCTCAATAATCTCCCTTATTTCCGGACGCTGTATCTTTACAACCACATCCCTTCCGTCAAATAATTTAGCCCTGTGGACCTGACCTATGGATGCTGCGGCGAGTGGTTTTTCATCAAAGTATGCATATAGTTTTTCTATAGGTTTTCCAAATTGAGAAATGATCTCTTTCTGAGTACTTTCGAAGGGAAATGGAGGGACGTGGTCCTGGAGTTTCTGGAGTTCTTTAACGAAATCTTCTGATAAGATATCCCTTCTGAGACTTAATATCTGGCCGAACTTTATAAATGTAGGACCTAACTCTTCAAGGGCCAGCCTGAACTGTTCACCCGCATCCTTCGGAATTATTTCCTGCCGGGCAGTCCTCAACAGTCGTTTACCAAGTGGAATATAGCCCTGCAGGTTTAATCTATCAACAACATAACCAAACCCGTATTTAATAAGGGTATTTAGAATCTGCCGGACACGCTGTAAATCCCTGTAGGTCTGCCTAAAGTGGTAAAATGCCATAGCCCCTGCTTGACCTACATATCATCATTCCATTCATTATCATGCCCCCATGGCATGCCTCTCCTGTGATGACCCATCCATCCACTGATAAAATTAACCAGATCCCCATACTGGTCATCAGACAGAAACTCTTTTGTCTTTAAAAGTGTCCTTATCCTATAGGAGTGAAGGGCTGACCTCAAAGATCCCAATTTATTCGCGCTTTCTTCTATAGCCTTATCGCTACTTGAACGGTTCTTAATTAAGTCCGTCAGATCCATTGTTGCAATCTCTATATCAACACTTTTCCTTAACACCTCTTTTCTATACTCAGAATAGAGCTTCCCGAATTTTTCAGCCTGTTCTTCTGTAAGATTCAACCTGTCCTTCAGGTAATCCCAGGGGTACATCATGGGCATTCCCATGCCTTTGCCCATCATCGGCATCTTCATCTTGTGCATCATCATATCCGGCCCTTTATCGCCCGATTCATCCATCATCCCTCCTCCCATCATATGGGCCTTGTGTGCATCACCCATCCCGGCTGCAGCGATCTGACTTCCTATAAAAACCAATATCATCATCATAAAAATTATAATTGGTTTCTTTTGCATTGTTTTCCTCCTTTGTTAATTGTTAAAAGAAAATAAGCCTGGTAAATAATTTTTTTATTAAATAGAGGCCTTAAAGATGGATGTAATATATTGAGTTGCCTCTTTAGTATTCCAGTCTCTGCTCCCCTGAGCCACCCCTATAATCTGTCCTTTTGAATTAATAAAATATGTGGTAGGAAGAGCCCAGACTTTATAAATATCTGTAACCTCAAGATCTTTATCTATAAGGGCGGGGAATGTCAGATTATATTTAGTTATGAATGAATTGACACTTTTTGTGTCATCACCTGAAGCAATGGCTAAAATAACCAGTCCTCTGTCTTTAAATTGCTGGTGTAGTCTCTCCATGGACGGCATCTCCTGGCGACACGGCCCGCACCATGTTGCCCAGAAATTTAATATTACTATCTTGCCCCTGAAATTCTTTAAACTTATATTCCGGTTATTTATGTCTTTAAGAGTAAAATCCTTTGCATCTGCAGGAACTGTATACTCCTGAACACCAAAGTTTAACGCATACTTACTTGTATCCGCCAATGAGTATGTAATAAATATCGTTACTATTAAACATAAGCTTACAACTATTGAGGAAAAAATAACCAGACAGGCTTTTCGTCTAATAGGTAATATCATCTGCTCTTTTATTCATAAAATATTTTTCAACTAACCTGACTGAAATATAGCATGCATGTAATCTGTACGTCAAGCTTATTACATCTGACGACTTCGTAAAAAGTCGGGTGCCCTCTGGGCGTGCGGCGTTGCGCTGCATCCTTCGTCATTGCGGCGTAACTATAAGTACGCCTCATTCCTCAGAATTTGCGCGCCTTCGGGTACCCACTTTTGTGGGTGATGTAGCTTTTTACAAAGTCGTCCACTTCTGGTGTTTTTACGAGTTCATCACATCTATCTTATTACATCTGTCATCTGGTATGTTCTTGCAATAATCTCTCAGCCACATGGACAACATCACCAACATCTTTTGCATAACCATCTGCCCCTATCTCATCTGCAAATCTCCGGGTGGTTACTGCCCCTCCAATCATTATCCTGTAAGGGAGTCCGCGATCACGTACAGCATCTCTGACAATCTTCATCTGCATCATCGTCGTTGTCATAAGCGCCGAGAGTCCAATTATATCCGCATGATATTTTTCTGCTGTACTCAATATATCCTCAGCAGGAACATTTTTCCCGAGATCTATCACCTCAAAGCCAAAATTCTTTAACATCATGCTGCATATGTTTTTGCCAAGATCATGAATATCTCCCTTAACTGTAGCCATAATTATAGTCCCCTTTTTCTCCATAGCCCCATCTTTTTCCATAAAAGGGACCAATATATCCACTCCCCTCTTCATAGTCTCAGCAGAGGCCACCAGGTGGGGAATAAACTTTTTCCGTTCTGCAAACAGGTCCCCAAGATGCCTGATAGCCGGGGTCATTATTTTTAGGAATATTTCCCTTGGTTCTATACCCTCCCCGAGTCCTTTTCTGACAAATACCTCTATGCCGTCTCTATCCCCCTGAACTATTGCATCAAATATACTGTCCTTTGTGCTTAACTCAGTCTTTACTAATTCTGCCTTCT
>MHER01000198.1:0-7001 GCA_001805205.1 Nitrospirae bacterium RIFCSPLOW2_12_42_9
TACTATGACAGATTATTAAGAGATGCTGATACCAGGCCATTTCTCGTAGCGCTCGCGTTTGAGGTTCAGATTGTAAACAAGATACCGATCGGGGATCATGATGTCAGGATGGATAAGATTATTACTGAGAAGAGGATTATAGATTGTAAATAAGGATTACACTATGTCAGCGAAGATCATAGATGGCAAGGCAGTCTCAAAAAAGATAAGAGAAGAGATAAGAGAAGAGGTTGAAAAATTAAAATCAGTGGGTGTACATCCTGGTCTTGCTGTTGTTCTTGCAGGTGATAATCCTGCATCCAGGGTTTATGTGAAAAACAAGGGGGAGGCTTGCCGTTCTGCGGGAATACATTCAGAAGAACACAAACTTCCTGCTGATGTAAAGGAAAGTGAACTAATAGATATTATTAACAGGCTTAATAAGGACCCACGCATAAACGGCATACTGGTTCAACTGCCGCTTCCTTTGCATATCAATAAAGAGCTGGTACTTAAATCCATATCACCTGATAAGGATGTCGATGGGTTCCATGAGATCAATATGGGAAGATTATTTATTGGGCAGGAAGGGCTAATCCCATGCACCCCTTTTGGCATTATTAAATTACTTGAATATTATAATATACCTGTTGAGGGTAAATTTGCAGTGGTAGTGGGAAGGAGTAATATAGTGGGGAAGCCTGTTGCAATGATGTTACTCCACAGGAATGCCACTGTTGCTATCTGTCATACCAGGACAAAAAACCTCAAAGAGGTTTGTCTCATGGGTGATATACTTATAGCAGCGGCTGGAAGGCAGGGGATGATAACAGGTGATATGGTAAAAGAAGGGGCCGTTGTTATAGACGTTGGGATAAACAGGATGGATAATGGAAAGCTTACTGGCGATGTTGATTTTGAATCTGCTGTAAAAAAGGCTGGCTGGATAACACCTGTTCCGGGAGGGGTAGGCCCTATGACAATTGCCATGCTGCTCTATAATACATTAAAGGCTGCAAAGATGGGACATCATAATGGGTAAAATTACTATAACAGAGATAATAAAACGAAAGAATGAAAATAAGAAAATCAGTATGCTAACTGCATACGATTTTGTCTTTGCCCAGATTGTAGATGAGGCAGGGATTGACATAGTCCTTGTTGGTGATTCTCTCGGTACAGCAGTACAGGGACATGCTACAACACTCCCTGTTACAATGGATGAGATGATCTACCATACCAAAATGGTCAGCAGGGGTGTAAAGAATGGTCTTGTGGTTGGTGACATGCCGTTTCTTTCATATCAGGTCTCTGTAGAAGAGGCGATACTCAACGCAGGCAGATTTCTTAAAGAGGGTGGGGCTTCTGCTGTTAAAGTTGAAGGCGGGGCCAATATCATAGACAGGATAAAGGCATTGATTAACATTGGGATTCCGGTTATGGGTCATATAGGGATGCTTCCGCAATCTGTTCATAAGATGGGGGGATATAAGGTCCAGGGTAAGGAAGAAACTGCTGCTGAGAAGATACTGAATGATGCAAAGATGCTCGAAGATGCAGGGGTTTTTGCAATCGTACTTGAAGCAATACCTGAAGGTCTTTCAAAGAGGATAACTGATTCACTTTCAATTCCAACTATCGGAATAGGTGCAGGTATCCACTGTGATGGTCAGGTACTTGTGCTTTATGACCTCCTCGGTCTTTTACCTCAACCAATGCCAAAGTTTGTAAGGCAGTATTTGGACCTCAGAAGTTTGAGTCTCGAGGCCATTAAAAAGTATAAAGAAGATATTGATGCCGGCCGCTTTCCCGGGGCTGACGAAACTTACCATTAAAACCATCCAACGAATCAACTGTAGATAAAATAAAACTGAATTTGCTTCTTGAATATAGTGAAATTACAGGTTATAATTACCATGGAAAATTAACCTATAAGGTTAAGGTGAAAAAGATGATGTTTAAACGACTCATCCAGCTCCCCATAGGAAAACACAGTATTTTTCTCTTTGGACCCCGCCAAACGGGAAAGACGACGTTGATTCAATCCATCCTGTCCGATGGGTCACCCCATTTCTCTGTTAACCTCCTTGAAATAGAAACCTATATCAAATACAGCAGGGACCCTGCCCTCTTTCGTCAGGAAATCGAATATTGGCTTAAGAAACATGCGAAAGGGGTGGTGTTTGTTGACGAAATCCAAAAGTTCCCCCTTCTTCTGGATCAGATCCATTTACTGATTGAAACTTATAAAGGCCGGCTTACATTTATTATGACAGGTTCAAGTGCACGGAAAATGAAGCGAGCCCAGGTAAACCTACTGGCCGGCCGGGCATGGTCATTCAATCTTTTTCCCCTTACATATCCTGAAATCGGAGATGTCTTTCAACTGAAAAATGTGCTGAGGTATGGTGCGCTTCCCATCATCTTTATGATGGAGGGGAAAGACAGGGTAAGGACGCTCAAGGCCTATACGGATACCTATCTGAAAGAGGAGATACTTGCGGAGACGATTGTCCGTAACATCCCCGCTTTCAGTCGCTTTTTAGAGCTGGCTGCAGACCAAAGTGGTATGTCCGTCAACTACAATAACTTTGCGAGGGAAACCGGAGTTGCTTCAAAGACCATCAGGGAATACTATCAGGTACTTGAAGATACCCTGATAGCTTTCTCCCTGCAGCCCTATCTCAAAAGTGCCCGCAAACGTGTCGTTTCCCACCCCATATATTACTTGTTTGATTTGGGAGTCATCAATGCCCTCTGCCGGCGTCTCGAAGCTGAACCGGTCAGAGGCACCAATTTATACGGCCGGCTTTTTGAGCATTTCATCATTCTTGAGATTTACCGTCTGAATCGCTACTCGGAGAAAGACTGGCCGATGTTTTACTGGCGCACCAGCCAGGGTGCGGAGGTGGACATTGTTCTTGAAACGAGGCGCGAGATCCTCGGAGTGGAAATCAAAAGCAAGGGACAGATTCGTCCGTCAGACCTTCGGGGGCTTTACAGTTTTCTTGGAGATTACAAAGGCTCCAGAGGAATTTGCATTACAACCTCAGACCGTCCGTATGAAGTGAATGGCATTGAATGCCTACCCTGGCAGGAATTCTTTCGGAAGTTCTTTCCATAAGAAAAAATAGGGGCGGCAATTTTAACGAAATTGTAGATACTGGCCAGGAAATATCTATTCTATTTGAGTAGATAGCAATGACAATGTATCCTGCCCTTGCTTTTATCATCAATTTGTAATATCTTTCCTATCGGGTAATAAAAACATAAAGGGGGTGATATAGTTGCACACGGCGGTAAAAAAGGTCAGACATCCTTACATTGCAGTTAATAAAAGGATAAGGGGCGGTGAGCCTGTTGTTTCTGATACGGGTATCCGTGTTCTGGATATAGCCGTAAGGTATGAAGTAATGGGAATGTCACCTGAAGATATAATAGTCGCGCTCCCCCATCTTAACCTCTCACAGGTTCACGATGCGCTATCCTATTATTATGAGCATAAAAATGAGATTGATAAAAAATGGAAAGAGGCTATTAAAAAGACAGAGGCACTAAAAAAGACCCATCCGTCTATCCTGGAGAAAAAGGTTGGCAGGATTAAAGATATATACTGATGAGAATGTTGATGTACGTATTGTGGAAGGGTTAAGGAAAAAAGGGGTAAATGCCTTCTCCGCTATAGAAAAAGGGATGACAGGGGTATCGGATGTAGAACATTTTAACTACGCCTCTGAAATTCAGGCGGTTATATTTACCCATGACCATCATTTCCTTGAGATAGCAAAAACATTATTCAAAGAAGGCAAGGATCACTGGGGAGTAATATTTGTAGAGATTACCAGATTGAGTGTTGGTGAGTCCATCAAGAGATTAGCCCTTTATGCTGAAGTTCTATCGCCGGATGAGATGAAAAATCAGGTAGAATTTTTATAAGACAGAGCCGTAACCGTTTTAATAATTAAGAGGCCCTGTGATAGCATCAAATCCTGGACCATAAAATAAATTACCTCCAATCCCCCTGTAATGTCGACCTCCTAATTTATGAATCGAAATTTGGGAATCTGAATAATGTGGAAAATTTAGTTTACTTCATGGTATACTTTTTGAATAGTATTTCTATAATAAGTATCTGATACGGAGGTATAAAGATGGCTGATGAAGAATCTGCAACTATGGAAGGTTTGAAATCTACCCTGCGAAAGGAGTCGAGAAAACTCCACCTCGATTTTAATGAGCTGAAAAGCGGTGGCTTCATTAAACAGACACAAAAGAACCTGTTTACTGTTCGCCTTCGCTGCCCGGGCGGAAAGGTTACAAGTGAAAGGATGAAGAAGGCTGCAGAGATTGCAGAGAAATATGGTAATGGTGAGGTACATATCTCTGTCAGGCAATCTATAGAGGTGCCTTATGTACACTATCAGCATTTTGATGAGATTGCAGCGAGCCTTCGTGAGATAGACTGGTCTGTTGCCTCGTGTGGTCCGAGGGTCCGTGTACCTACAGCATGCGCCGGTTGTACCTACAACCCTAATGGTATTACTGACACACAGGGTATGTGTGCTGAAGTGGATAAAAGATACTTTGGTACGCCAACCGGGCATCACAAATTCAAGGTCTCATTCTCAGGCTGTCCAATAGATTGTTTCCGTACGAGAGAGATGGACTTAGGCTTCCAGGGGGTATTGGAACCTATGCTCATTGAAGAGTTGTGTAATGGTTGTGAGCTGTGCGTTAAAGGCTGCGAGGAGGGTGCCCTCATTATGGATGGGGATATACCTGTTCGAGACTGGGATAAATGTATATACTGCGGGGATTGCGTTAAGGTCTGCCCTGTTGATTCCATGGTGAGTAAGAGAATTGGCTGGCTTGCACGTGCAGGCGGCAAGCATGGTAAACATCCATACTTCTCATATGAGATTGCAAACTTCCTGACAGATGAACAGGTCTTTTCCTTGATTGAAAAGACAGTTGTATGGTATAGAGATAATGCTGTTGGACGGGAGAGGATAGGGGGTGCGATTGAACGGCTTGGTCTTGATAAGTACATGGATGAAGTGGTAGTCCCTCTTGGTCTTGAGGCGGTTCGCGATCCAAAGGATAGGATGAAATATTATGCAAAGGGGAATTATTATGGAAGATAAAAAGGGTGCTGGAATTGTTCCTGATGATAAGATAGACCTGCGCGGTGTTTTATGTCCTATTAATTTTGTGCAGACCAAGCTCAAACTTGAAGAGATGGAGATGAACCAGATACTCGAGGTAATACTTGATGACGGCGACCCAATGCGTAATGTCCCCAGGAGTGTTAAGGAAGAGGGGCATAAGATTATCAAGGTAGAAAAACTCCCTGACAGCAGTTATAAATTACTAATCCGCAAAGAGGCAGAATGATAGGGTAGGGTAGGGTAGAGTAGAGAACTGGCTGTGTAGTTTAGGGGATTAGATGTCATGTGTTTATATGCATGCTTTCCTATTATCTTCAGTGGCATATGAATCAGAGACTAAAGTTTTTATTTCAGACAGATGGCAAGAATAAACACCGCCGATGGACATTTGAGGCAGTCTTAATCTTCACGGCAATTGTGAAAGCCATTGATATGCCGGAGCGATAAGTATCTTGTTCTTATCATTTGAAGCGAAACGGTAACTGTCTCCCTCGTTTGTAAGCTGTATCGCCGGTACATTCAATGCGCGCTGGAATATCTGTAAAGATTTCGACGGTTGTTCATCAGCCATTTTTGTTTCGATCAGAAGAAAAGGCTCGTTGTCGTTTGCAAGCAGAAAATCAACTTCCTGTTTCTCCTTGTTTTTCACAAAGTGCAGAGAAAAATTGCCGTATCCCATGTCATTCCATAAAGTGATTGCCCTGAAAAGTTCAATGGCTACCATGTTTTCAAATAGTGCGGAAGGATCTTTTATCCGTGGAGTGTCCCACAGGTAAAACTTTCTCTCCTTCTGGATAGCGCGTGTTATCCTTTCTGTCCATGTAGGGATGCTGAAGACAAGAAAAAATCTCTCAAACACTTCAAGCCAGTTCCTGACAGTATTGTATGATACCTTTAGATCATTTGCGAGTGATGGAACCGAAAGCGGACTACCTGTTTTTGATGGTAACAATAAGTAAAGCGTTTCCAGGTCCGTAATGGATCTTATGTCAACAATATCCCTTATGTCCTCCCGGATTAATTGATGAGAATAGGTATTGGACCAGCGCCGGTATGTTGTTGCCTTTCCCGATAGATATGGTTCAGGAAATCCGCTGAGGGTTGAAAGCATATTCCATATTTCCTTATTCTTCTTGGCCTGCTCCATACTGATGTGCAAAGGGTCTTTTAAAAAGGGCTCTATTGAGATATTTCTATTCGCCAGTTCGGCTAAAGTGAATGGGAATAAATGGAACATATAATAACGTCCTGCCAAAGAGTCCCCGCCTTTTTGATAAATATCAAGCCTGCCGCTTCCTGAAACAATAAATTGGTAGTTTTCGTGAAACTGATCGTATATGCCTTTCAGATAATTTTTCCAATCCTTGTATTTGTGAATCTCATCAAGGATGATCAGTGGAGTCGAGGTATCCTTCCTGCTGATTCCTTCAAAAAAGGCAGGGTTTGAAAAAAAGAGTATACGGTGTTCTGCAATGTCCCAGTTGAAATAATAATTATTTGTGAAAGAGCGTGCTATAAGGTGCGAAAGAGTAGTTTTACCTGCCTGACGCGGCCCTGCAATAAAGATCATGCTTTTTCCCGGGGCAAGTTCCTGCCAGATTTTGATATAAAAATGCCGGTTATGCATATAACCATTTTACGCTTTACTGAAATATAGTCAAGACCATTTTAAATTATGCTGAAAAAAGTCATATCGAGAGTTAGGATAAACACCGAATCACCTGCGGTTGGTTGATGCAGGCACATCATCTACACAGAGTTATGTTGTTCCTTATCCGCTCCCTTATTTTTCTTACTAATAATATATGGGAAGTGTACCTATTTTAATTTTTATGCTCGTGTGATACACTTTTC
>MHER01000198.1:7026-16377 GCA_001805205.1 Nitrospirae bacterium RIFCSPLOW2_12_42_9
TAATTTTTATGCTCGTGTGATACACTTTTCATGTGCTTCCACGTCATGTTGTAGATAATCTTCAAAATGTGCTCGGGAAGGAGTCTGTTATTACTGACAGAGAGGCGCTCTTATGCTATTCATACGATGCAACGCGTTTGGAGCGTCTTCCCGATATAATTGTAAAACCTGTGACACCTGATGAAGTCGTCTCCATCCTCAATATTGCAAATCATGAAAAAATACCTGTAATCCCAAGGGGTGCTGGGACCGGGTTCGCAGGCGGTTCTGTTCCTGTGCAGGGAGGGGTTGTGCTTTCTCTCCAGAATATGGACAGGATCATTGAGATCAATAAAGATGATATGTATATGGTTGTTGAACCGGGTGTTGTTACAAAGGCTATACAAAAGGCTGCAGAAGCAGAGGGGCTATTTTATCCGCCGGATCCATCGAGTGTAAATATATGTACAATTGGAGGAAATATTTCAACCGGTGCAGGTGGTGCGCGAGGTATCAAGTATGGCACAACAAAGGATTATGTTATGGGCCTTGATGTAGCTATAGCTTCAGGGGAGATCATATCCATTGGCACAAGGGCTCCACGGAGTGCAGCTGGATATGACCTTACCAGGCTCATGGTCGGTTCAGAAGGGACCATGGGTGTTATTACAAAGGCTATATTGAGGCTTATACCATTACCGGAAAAGACGATCACAGTTACAGCCTTATTCTCAGGCATGAACAGTGCTGCATCTGTTATCTCACTCCTGCTCAAATCTCCTGTCAGGCCTTCTGTACTTGAATTCTTGGACAGAGAGTCCATCAGGGTTGTGAGGGATCTCCTCCCCCTGAAGGCGAGAGAAAAGGCAGAGGCTATGCTCCTTATAGAGTTAGATGGTCCGGAGGGAACAGTGGATAAGGGGTTACCTAAGATCGAAGAGATATGTAAACGTTCCGGTGCATTAGATTTCGAGGTAGCCAGCACATCGTCTGACAGGGAAAGGTTATGGACAGCGAGGAGATCGGTTTCTCCTGCACTGTACAAGATTAATCCTACAAAGATAAATGAAGATGTGGTTGTTCCGAGGAGCAGGCTTTCTGAATTAATAGTCGAGATTGAAAATATATCTTTAAAATATAAACTCCAGATAGTATCATTCGGACATGCAGGGGATGGGAACCTGCATATAAATATAATGACAGATGAAAAGAATCATGAGGAATTTGAACGTGCAAAGAAGGCTGTTAAGGCACTCTTTGAGGCAACCTTAAGATTAAATGGCAGTATATCAGGAGAACATGGTATCGGTGTTACAAAGGCATCGTTTCTTTCCATGGAAGTAGGTAAAATGGCAATTGAGATTATGAAAGGGATTAAGAAGGCCTTTGATCCGAATAACATTTTAAACCCGGGCAAATTATGGATTTAAAACCTTTGCATACACTAATCGGCAGCCCTGTTGTTGTTGCAGCAGGTGGAATAACATATAGAGGACTTCTTATTGAAATAACTGAAGATGAAGTACAGCTCCAGGGTGAGAGCCAGTGGATTACCATTCAAATAGATAATATAAATTCCATTAATGCTGAAGAAGGATGAAGATAATTAAAGCAAATGTCTGAAAGAACAAACCATTTAACTGCGAGTTCCCCATACAAGAACCTCATGAAACTCAGGGGATTTTCATGTTTATCCCATGCGGTCATATTTATTACACTATTGGTAGTTATAACCGGTTGCAGCGGTCCGCTAAAACAGGCCAGTCAGTTTTCAAAGGAGATCTACAGGACGGAACAAATCAGTGATCTGCGTAACTCCAGGATTGGATTTCTTACAACGGCTGTAGCTCAGGGTAATGGACTCGGTGAATATAAATCCATACTCTCAGACATAATAGAGAAAAATTTCAGAGAGGAACAACCGGAAATAAATATATTAACGTCCAGGGATATTTTAAACCGCATTAATAGTGCAGATCTGGCAGGTGAATATGTGGGTATGATAGCTGGGTATAATCTAACAGGTATCCTTGAAAGGAAGACCCTGGAAAAGGTAGGAAATGTTATTGAAGTCAAATATATTGCCCAGCCCAGGTTGTCCTCTTTTACAGAAAGGACTTCAACCAGGTTAATAGCATTCGGTTTATCCCTGATATCAACACGGGAGACTTCAGTGAATATATCCCTCCAGATATGGGATACAAAGACAGGGAGTATTGTATGGGAGGGGTCAGGTCAGGCTACGATTGCAGTAGAGGCAATGAGGGCAAAACCGGTTTCATTTGAAGATGTAGCAGAGGTTGCAAGCCGAGGCCTTGTAAAGAAATTCCAGCCTTGAAATGTTTAATAATTTATAGTCGTCCCCTGAAGAATTCAATGGTTCTTGTCAGGCCTTCCCTTAAAGGAACCCTTGGCTCCCAGTCCAAGGCCTTTCTGATCTTATCATAGCTCAGACAGCTCCTAAGCTGCTCCCCCTTTTTAGCTTGTCCATGTACCTCTTTGATGTGGCTTTTTCCGGTTATCTCTATAAGATGTCTGAAAAGTTCATTTACAGAAGTTTCAACACCTGTTCCCACATTAAAAACATCGTTTATATCATTGTATGTAGATGCAATTACAGCATCAACCACATCATCTACATAGACATAATCCCTTGTCTGCATGCCGTTTCCATTGATAACAGGCTGTTCGTCCCTCAGTATCTTCTGGTTGAATATGGCAACTACACCAGCCTCTCCAAACGGGTCTTGCCGGGGGCCGTAAACATTGGCATATCTGAGGACAACATAGTTCAGGCCATACGAAACATTGTAATAAATTAAGTAGTGTTCACCTGTTAATTTGCTTATACCATAGGGGCTTATAGGCCTTGGGATACATTCTTCTGAGGTGGGATATGGAACACCCTCTCCATAGACAGCACCACCTGTTGAGGCAAATATTACCTTTCTAACACCATAGCGCAGCCCATTTTCCATGAGATTTAACATGCCTATTATATTTGACTGGGCATCATATATCGGATCTGCAACAGACCTCCTGACATCCATCTGTGCTGCAAAATGGCATATCAGTTCAGGCCGCTCTTTTTTAAATACCCGCTCAATCCTGGGACTTATAATGTCTATCTTGTGGAACTTTGCTTCCCGGTTGACATTCTCTATCTTTCCAGTAGAGAGGTTGTCAATAACTGAAACACTGTGTCCTTCCAACACTAATCTGTCTACAACGTGAGAGCCAATAAAACCGGCGCCGCCGGTAACAAGTATCTTCATTATTCAGCTCCTCCCCACAGAGTAATAATCAAATCCATTCTTCCTCATTCTCTCCGGCTCATAAACATTCCTTAAATCAATAAAGACCGGATGTTTTAACAGACTTTTCAATCTATCAAGGTTCAGGTTCCTGAACTGGTTCCATTCAGTCACAAGAACAATTGCATCTGCCCCCCCGGCAACTTCATATGCATCATTGCAGTATGTTACTGATTGACCGAGTACTATTCTGGCATCCTGTATTGCAGCCGGGTCATATGTCCTTATATCCGCACCTCTTTCTATAAGTCTTTTTATTATATAAAGTGAGGGGGATTCCCTGATATCATTTGTGTTTGGTTTAAACGAAAGGCCTAAGATACCGAGTGTTTTTCCTTCAACGCCACGCAGTGCATGATTTATCTTTTCAACCATCTTTTCCATCTGGTCTGTATTAACATCTATTACACTCCTCGCTATCTTAAAGTCATAACCATGACTTTCAGCAATCTGGAGTATTGCCTTTACATCCTTTGGAAAACAGGACCCTCCGAACCCGGGCCCGGGGTGAAGGAATTTTGAACCTATCCTGCCATCCAAACCCATAGCCTTTGCAACTACCTGCACGTTTGCACCAACCTTTTCACACAGATTGGCAATCTCATTTATGAAAGAGACCTTTGTCGCAAGGAATACGTTTGAGGCATACTTTATCATCTCTGATGTCTCTATATCTGTAATAATAAATGGGGCCTCAATGAGGTAGAGTGGTCTGTAAAGTTCTCTCATTACTGAGACTGCACGATCGCTATTTGCGCCTATTACAACCCTGTTTGGCCTCATGAAATCCTCAATAGCAGCCCCTTCCCTCAGGAATTCAGGGTTAGATACTATATCAAACTGATGATTATTGATCTTGGAATCCTGTATAATATTTTTTATCCGTTCACCTGTGCCAACCGGCACAGTGCTTTTTGTAACAACTACCTTGTAACCATTGAGGTTTTCGCCTATTGTCTTTGCAACTGCATCAACATAGGAAAGGTCAGCCGAGCCGTCCTCGAGTGATGGAGTACCTACAGCTATAAAGATCACCTCAGAATTTTTCACAGCCTCTGCTGTGTTATTAGTGAATTTGAGTCTCCCCTCATTCATATTCTTACGCATAAGTTCTTCTAAACCAGGCTCAAAGAATGGCGGGATACCTTTTGTAAGAAGCTCTATCTTTTTGTCATCCATGTCAACGCAGTTAACATGGATCCCGAATTCAGCAAAACATGCACCTGTCACAAGACCAACATACCCTGCACCGACAACACATATATCCATCTTATTTATTACCCCCTTTTCTCGTGTTCAGTAAACCAGTCTGTAAAACGTTTAATACCCTCTTTTATATCTACCCCTGGATTGTATCCAAGTAATTTCCTTGCCTTGCTAATATCCGCAAAGGTAATAGGGACATCCCCTGGCTGCAACGGGAGCCATTCTATTTTTGCCTTTTTATTAAGATTTTCCTCTATAATGTTTATTAACTCTGTAAGCCCGATAGTCTTTGATTCACCGAGGTTTAAGACCTCATATGATAACTCCGTATTAATGGACGCATTCAAGCCGTTAATTATATCATCAATATAAGTATAGTCCCTCCTTGATGAACCGTCTCCGTATACAGGGACCGGTTTACCTTCATATATGAGCCGCGTGAATTTGTGGACGGCCATCTCAGGCCTCTGCCTCGGTCCATAGACTGTGAAGAATCTAAGACATACTATCGGAATCTTATAGAGGTGATAATAGGTATAACATATAAGCTCTCCGGCCTTTTTGGTTGCTGCATATGGTGATATGGGATGGTCCACATTATCATCCTCCCTGAATGGTATCTTTTCATTTTCCCCATATACTGAGGAAGAGGATGCAAATATGTATTTCCTTATTTTATGTATCTTTGCCATTTCGAGGAGGTTCATTGTGCCGTGTACATTCACATCATAATATAAAAGTGGTTCCTTTATAGAGGGCCTGACACCGGCCTTTGCGGCAATATGCACAATAACATCTACCTTTTCTCTTTCAAAAATGCCTGTAAGCATGGTTAAATCTCTTATGTCTCCTTCAAACAAGGTGAATTTATTATTCTTTATCAGTTGTGAAATGTTATCCCTTTTTATCCGTGGATCATAGAAGTTATCAAAGTTATCAAGGCAGATAACCCTCCAACCTTCCGAGATGAGTCTCTCTGAAAGATGTGACCCTATGAATCCGGCCCCGCCTGTAATTAGTACAGTCCCCATAAGATTGTTTTTCACCTGAAAATCCTCCCCTCACCCATCCCTCTCCCCTGAGGGGAGAGGGTAAGGGTGAGGGGTTTTCATTTCTCTATGTACAGGAGATACTCAATATTTCCCTTCTGACCGGTGATGGGGGAGTTGATTAAACCCCTTACCTTAAAACCGGCCTTTACAGCATGACTTATCACTTTATCTACAGCCTTCTGAATCTTATCCATATTCCGGACAATGCCTCCTTTTCCGACTTCGCCTTTACCCACCTCAAACTGGGGCTTTACCAGTATTATTACAGTTGCAGACTGCTGGAGATGTTCACATAGTACAGGAAATATCCTGGTTACTGAGATAAAAGAGAGATCAACTGTTGCTATATCAATGGGGTCTTGTATCAGTCTCCAGTCAAATTTCAATATATGAGTCTTCTCGATATTTATAACCCTGGGGTCCTGACGCAGCCTCCAGTGTAACTGTCCGTAACCCACATCTACAGCATAGACCTTCTTTGCCCCATGCTGGAGGAGGCAGTCTGTAAATCCACCTGTGGAAGCTCCTATATCAATTGCACTTTTATCTTTTACATTTAGATTAAAAGACCTTATAGCCTCTTCTAATTTAAGGCCGCCCCTGCCAACATACCGCAAAGTCTCCTTAACAACTATCTCAGCATCTTCAGGAACTGCCTTCCCTGCCTTCTCAATCTTTATTCCGTCTACCAGGATATTTCCTGACAGAATAAGACCTATTGCCTGCTGTCTCGTTGTCACCAGTCCACGTTCTATTAAAAGAGTGTCCAATCTTACCTTTACCTTTTTCAAAGTCTCAGGTTTCGTAATAGTCCCCTCAGTGGTTTTTCATTCTTAATACTTAAAAATGACTGGACATCCTGTGCAATCCCGGGGGCATCAAGTCCATAAATGTTATGCAATTCCTTTATTGATCCATGTTCTATAAATTTGTCAGGGAGACCTATCCTTTTTACTTTAACATCTGATAAACTATTTCTCTCAAGTGGCTCTAAAACAGCGCTTCCAAAACCGCCGGCAAGGACACCTTCTTCTACTGTTATGATATTATGATACTTGTTGGCCAGAGATATTATAAGAGACTCATCTACAGGTTTTATAAATCTTGCGTTTATCACTGCTGCATCGATCCCTCTTTTCTTAAGGATACCTGCTGCCTCAATAGAGGGGTAGACCATATTCCCTATTGCAATGATTGCAACATCACTCCCTTCAAATATTATCTCACCTTTGCCTATTTCAAGAAGCCTGAAATGGGATCTGAGTTCAACGCCGACACCTGTCCCCCTCGGATATCGTATGGCAGATGGGCCCTGGTAGTTTACTGACGTGTAGAGCATATGCTGCAGTTCATCCTCATCTTTTGGCGCCATTATTATTATATTTGGTAAATGCCTTAAGTAACTTATATCAAAAGTCCCGTGGTGTGTTGGTCCATCCTCTCCAACAAGACCTGCCCTGTCCATTGCAAATGTGACAGGGAGGTTCTGGAGGCAGACATCGTGGGCGATCTGGTCATACGCCCTTTGCAGGAAGGTTGAATATATGGCAACAACCGGATGGAAACCGCCGGATGCGAGTCCTGCAGCAAATGTAACACCATGTTGTTCAGCAATACCGACGTCATAAAACCTGTCAGGATATCTCTCTGAAAAAATACTCAATCCTGTTCCTTCAGGCATTGCCGCAGAGATTGTAACAATCTTTTCATTTGTTTCAGCAAGTTTTGATATTGTCTGGCCGAAGACCTTTGTATACGTGGGTATGGTGGATTTATTTAATGGTAAACCTGTCTTTATATCAAATGCCGGAACACCATGGTATGCTGCCGGGTCTCTTTCTGCAGGGGGATAGTCTTTACCTTTTTTTGTTACAACATGCACAAGTACAGGGCCATTCAATTTCTTGATATTTTCAAGTGTAGGGAAGAGGTGATCAAACCTGTGCCCGCTAATCGGGCCTACATATTTAAAACCAAGCTCCTCGAAAAGCATTCCAGGACCCATTAGACCTTTTACGGATTCCTCTGCCTTTTTGGCGACCTTTAACATGGGTTCTCCTATGCGGGGGATATTCTTAATCAATTGCTCGGTCTCTTTTTTTACTTTTGTGTACAGCTCACCTGTTATGACCTTGCCTAAATAAGATGATATAGCCCCAACATTCCTTGATATGGACATCTCATTATCATTGAGGATTACAATGATGTCTTTTTTAAGGTCACCGGCATGATTAAGCCCCTCAAAAACCATTCCTGCTGTCATTGAACCATCACCTATCACCACAATTACTTTATTTTTTCTCTTCTTTTTATCCCTGGCCTCCAACATTCCCAGAGCGGCTGAAAGGGATGTACCTGAATGACCCATATTAAATGTGTCATACGGGCTTTCATCAGGTCTGGGGAAACCACTTATGCCGCCATGCTGTCTCAGGGTATGGAATTTATCCCTTCGTCCTGTCAGAATCTTGTGTACGTAGGCCTGATGCCCCACGTCCCAGATTATAAGGTCATCCGGTGCATCAAATATATAATGCAAAGCTATTGTTAGTTCTACTATGCCGAGGTTTGATGCGAGATGCCCCCCTGTCTTAGATACAACCTCTATAATCCTCTCCCTGATCTCTTTTGCCAGATTGGGGAGTTCTTCAAGAGGAATCTTTTTCAGGTCTTTGGGACTGTTAATAGTATCCAGATATTTCATAGTTGTCTCTTATCTTTTCCTCTCCACTATGTATTTTGCAATCATCCTTAATGGGTCTGCACTTTCATCGAAGTCATTAAGGGCTTCTATAGCCCTATCTATGAGACTCTTTTCAAGGGCCTTTGACTCATCTAATCCTATCATGGCCGGATATGTATTTTTATTCTGGGCAATGTCTTTACCTATGGTCTTACCTACATCTTCTATGCTGCCTTCAACATCCAGTATATCATCAGCTATCTGGAAGGCATGACCTATATTTTCCCCATACTCTGTTAATGCGAGTAACCGGGGAGGGGCAGCGCCGCCAACAATCCCCCCGGACCTCACCGAAGCCCGTATCAGCGCACCTGTCTTTTTCATATGCATCTGTTCAAGGCTTGATATGTCTATCCTCTTACCCTGTGACTCCATATCTATTTGTTGTCCGCCAACCATACCATAATGACCTGATGATAAGGCAATTTCGTTAATAACATGCAATGCCTTTTCCGGAGGGATATTACTTAAGACACTGATATCTGAAAGGGTTGTGAATGCGAGCGTCAGGAGTGCATCTCCTGCAAGGATTGCTGTTGCCTCACCAAAGACCTTATGATTTGTTGGTTTTCCTCTTCTCAAATCATCATTATCCATTGAAGGCAGGTCGTCGTGGATAAGTGAATATGTATGTATCATTTCAATAGCAGATGCAATATGAATTACATCGCCTATTGCCCCGCCAACTGCTTCAGCAGAAGCAATACACAGGATAGACCTGATCCTCTTTCCTCCGGCAAAGAGGCTATAGTGCATTGATTGGTAAAGGGTGACAGGGGTTATCTCAGAAGGCCCGAGTAACCTGAGGAGATTTTCTTCTATAATCGCCTTATATTTATCGATGTATTGACTTAGGGGAATATTATTCTTCAGGCTTTTTATAATCATTATTTTCAGTTACATCAGGTAAAAAGGGTTTTAATATACTCTTTCCTTTATCTTTCATTAATATTTCCACCTTTTTTTCTGCCTCGTCTAATTTAGCCATACAAACCTGTGATAGTCTTATTCCCTCCTCAAAGATCTTCAGAGAATCCTCAAGGGGGATATCCCCCTT
>MHER01000199.1 GCA_001805205.1 Nitrospirae bacterium RIFCSPLOW2_12_42_9
GCCGAGCCGCCAGAGGATAATTAATAACTCTGGTGGCTTTTTTTTTGGACAAACGGGAGGGAAGCATGCATCTCAGGAAATATTGTAAAAATCTCAAGCAACAGCGCACCAAATTATTCCATACTTTAATAATAAGCTCATTAATATTAATAGCACTTCTTACAGGTGCCTATCCTGTTATCGCTGGCAGCGCCACACTCACATGGGACCCGCCTACTACCAATGTAGACCAAACACCATTAACAGACCTTGCCGGATATAAAGTATATTATGGAACAACATCAGGAACCTACAGCTCTACTATAGATATCGGGAACGTCATTAATTATACTGTCTCAAGTCTGGCAGAAAATACAACATATTATTTTGCTGTTACTGCTTACGACACTTTAGCCAATGAAAGCAGTTATTCCAATGAAGTATCTAAAACAACATCTGACACTGCAGCTCCGGTGATCTCCGGTGTCTCTACGAGCAATATAACCAACTCAGGAGCAACCATAACATGGACTACGGATGAGGCATCAACATCCCAGATTGAATACGGAACAACAACCTCCTATGGCTCTTCAACAACCATAGACAATACCATGGTAACTTCCCATAGTGTAACAGTCAGCGGACTTTTATCGTGGACTACATACCACTTCAGGGTTAAGAGCCAGGATGCATCAAGTAACCTTGCCACATCAGGAGATTACACATTTATAACACTAGCTCCACCGGATTCTAATCCGCCTACTGGTACTATAACTATTAATAACAATGCTGCATATGCAACCACCACATCAGTAACATTAACTTTCACTTGCTCTGATACAGAGGGTTCATGTACCGAGATGCGGCTTTCTAATAATGGGACTACATGGAATGCATGGGAGACATACGCTGCAACCAAGTCATGGACTTTGACCAGCGGTGATGGGGCAAAAACAGTTTATGTCAAATATAAAGATAATGCAAGTAATATTTCTTCAAATTATACAGATAATATAACGCTCGATACAACAACCCCAACATTATCAGGGATAGGGGCTGGAAGCATAAGCTCCAGTACAGTTGTTATAAGCTGGACAACTAATGAAGCATCGACCACACAGGTGGAATATGGCACTACAATAAGCTATGGCTCATCTACAACACTCGATACAAATCTGGTCACAAGCCACAGTGTATCTATTACTGGGTTATCTTTTTCAACCGCATATCACTATCGTGTAAAGAGCAGGGATGAAGCAGGAAACCTTTCGATATCAGGAGACCTTACTTTTACTACTCTACCACCACAGGATATTACATCACCAACTGGAACGATCTTAATAAATAACGGCGCTGCATATGCAACCTCTACCTCAGTCATGCTGACCTTATCATGTACTGACATAGAGAGTACATGCGCCGAGATGCAGCTTTCCAATGATGGGAATTCATGGAATTCATGGGAGACATATGCTACAACCAAGTCATGGGTTTTGACCAGCGGTGATGGGATGAAGACAGTTTATGTTAAATATAAAGATAATGCAAGTAATATTTCTTCAGATTTTACTGATACAATAACACTCGATTCAACATCTCCCACGATATCAGGGATAGGGGCTGGAAGCATAAGCTCCAGTACAGCTATTATAAGCTGGACAACAAATGAAGCATCGACCACACAGGTGGAATATGGCACTACAACAAGCTATGGCTCATCTACAACACTCGATACAAATCTGGTCACAAGCCACAGTGTATCTCTTACTGGATTATCTCCATCGACCACTTATAATTATCGCGTTTTGAGCAGGGATGCGGCAGGTAACCTAATAACATCAACTAACTATAAATTTACAACAAGTGCAATACCAGATACTACAGCGCCTGTTATTTCAGGTATTGGAATAAACAACATAACAAGTAATGGAGCCACTATCAAGTGGACGACAAACGAACCAGCTACATCCCAGGTTGAATATGGCACCAGTGGCCTTTACGGAAGCTTCAGCAATCTTGATAGCAATCTGACAACATCACATACAGTTATGCTTTCAGGATTATCAGCAAACACTGTATATCATTTCAGGGTTATCTCAGTAGACCTTGCAAACAATAAAGCTACATCATCAGAATATACATTCACTACTTTAAAAACAACTCAACCGGATACACCGGCAGCTATTATGGACCTTAGAGTCCAGACTAGCGGGAGTACAAGAAACACTGCCATCCTCGAATGGACAGCAACCGGTGCTGATGGGAATGAAGGGACTGCAACTGATTATGATCTTAGGATATCGGAATTGAAAATAATTGAAGACGGGGTTACACCAATAAATGGAGAAATCAACTTTTCCAATGCTCAGAATATTACAGGATTGCCAATCCCGGGAATAGCGGGGACTTTAGAGTCTTTCAAGGTAGATCAACTTAATACAAACAGTGTCTACTACGTTGCAATAAAGGCAAAAGATGAGAAAGGAAATGTTTCATCAATCTCCAATGTAATAAACAGTGATAAGACACCTCCGATTCCTGTAACTGCAATCAGACAGGGATATACAATGATCTCATTCCCGCTTAATCCAACAACTACTGATACCCAGGCACTGTTAGGTGCAATAGTTGGAGACCCTGTAGAACTATACCAGTGGAGTTCCACCGGGCTTGAAGACGCCAGTGGTTCTTTTACATTAATAAGCAATGTTTCCCCTGGCCGTGGTTACTTTATAAAAGCTAATATGGACTCTGCAGTGCTCAATGTAACAGGGACAGCAATAACTGATTCAAGCTGGACAGTTACATTACAACCAGGCTGGAATATGATTGGAAATCCATATCCGGCAGAGGTAGATTTGATTAATACATACATTAAGGATACAGCCACAGGGAATTTAAAGAACTTTCAAGATGCTGTAATAGCAGGATGGATAGGAAATGCCATCTATAATTATAATGGCAGCACGTATGACTTTTCCATGTATACGCAGGCAAAACTGAGACTGTGGCAGGGTTACTGGCTGGCTCTATTGCAGGATGGTCAATATGAAATGATTATATATAAACCATAGGAGTAACATCAATGAAAAAAATTATTGTCAGCATTTTACTCAGTATAACAATCATATTAACAGGAACCATTAGATGCCTTGCAGCCTGGCACGTTGATATAGAATTCTCTACCCCGAGTCTCAATTCAGATTCTGGTGTCGCATCAAATAAACTCTCCCTGGGAACAGACCTGGCAGCAACATCAGGATATGACAATACATTAGACACCTTAGCATTATTAAACGGGCCAATCCATGCGTACATAATCCATTCGGAATATAATCAAGACTATCAAAGACTGTGGAGAGACTTCCGCAATGAATCTCTTCCCCAGGAGTGGGAAATTGAAGTAGCAACATCTTCAGTAGATCAGCCGGTTAAGGTAACCTGGCAGATCAATGCCCCTCAGAATCTAAGCTTCAATCTCATTAACACAGAAAGTAATCAGGATATTGTAATGAGTTCTGTTACTGAATACTCTTATAGCAGTACAGACACTACAACAAAAAGGTTTTTACTTAAAGTCTCCGAAAATACAAATGCTGATACGAATAACCAGGATAGTTCAGTTAATGGAGGTGGCAGTAGTAAAGGAGGGGGATGTGGCTATATAAAGAGCGGAGGAGATAAAAATAACAACATCAATGGAAATGGACAGGTGGTGTTAAATATGATAATAACTATGATACCGGTTCTTCTATCGCTTCAATATCGCATTAAACGTCATGCATATGCGGCTTGGAAGATATTAAATAATCGCCGTTAAACAGCCTTTCTTGTATGCAAAAAAGAAAAAGGTCACTATGGTACATAGTAATCAGTGTAGGTTTTTTAGGTTTACTAACAACTTCCTGCGGCGTTGAGGGTGAAGGTGGTTCAGCCTCAGTGACTTTACATTGGGAACCGCCAACAACTAATGTTGACGGGACCGAATTGAATGACCTGGCAGGGTTTAAAATTTATTATGGGATAATCTCAGGTGAGTATACAGAAGTGACAGATATAAAAAATCCTAACGCAATTGAATATATGATTGAAAATCTACCGCCAGGCACATATTACTTTACAGCAACAGCATACGATATTTATGGAAACGAGAGCAGCTATTCAAATGAGGTAAGTAAGATAGTAAATTAATAATCCAGATATAAAGGAGAGGGTAAAAAATTTATGATTATGGACAAAGAGAGCAAGATTAAAGAATTAAATAAAATAGATCTCTTTTCTTCACTTACCCCTGAAGAATTATACCAGATCAGTGATAAACTTGTTGTGAAGCAATTCAAAAAGAATGAAATAATCCTGTTCAGGGGGGATTCAAACAAATATATCTATATTATTTTTGATGGAGAGGTAAAGGTTTCTCAGGCATCAGAAGATGGGAAGGAGATAATCCTTGCTATACATCAATCAGGTGAGATATTCGGAGAGGCATCACTGGTTGCTGAGGTAAATAGTCCTGCAATTGTAGAAGCCACGAAAGATACACTTTGCGCCATCATATCTAAAAATGATTTTTATTCGATAATAGCCAGCTACAGCGAGATATTAGAACGGCTGCTGCAGATATTATCTTCAAGGCTCTGCCAATCATGGGAACTCATACATCTGCTAAACTTTAATAATGCTCCACAGAGGATAAAGACATTACTCATGATGCTTGCTAAAAGGTATGGAAGAAGGGCCGAGGAAGAAACGATATTGAATGTCAGATTAACACATCAGAGTATAGCAAACATGACAGGATTAACACGTGAGACAGTTACGAGGGTAATTGATACGTGGCAGAGAAACGGAGATATATCTATTAAAAATAAACTTATCCAGTTAAATCCAAATTTCTTACATAGAAATTAATATAAAATAATTTCCCCTTATATTTAACTTCATCAGGAAAAGGGTAAAAAGCCCTTCAAAATATCTTCTTTAGATCTATCTTTAAACCTTTTAGTAGAGGTGATTCTATGGCATTTTCCTTACCAAAGCTTTTGCACAGAACATACAAGGCATCTTTAAGAGTATAAATCTCTACTATTTCTTCACCTGGTATAACTATCCAATACTCTTTTACCCCAAACTTTGCATAAAGCCTTTTTTTCTGTACAAGATCCCTGTTTGCAGTACTCTCTGACAATATCTCTATCACAAGGTCAGGAGGACCCTGAACATTCTTCTCTCCTATAATGTGCAACCTCTGCTTTGAAATAAAAAGAATATCAGGTTCTACAACATTTTCATTGTCAAGATGTACATCAAAGGGCGCTAAAAAGATTTCTCCAAGGTCTTTAACCCTTACAAATGACAATAGCTCAAATCCAAGCTCCCTCAAAATCCTCTGGTGCTTTGTTACAGGTGAAGGCGTCATTAGCAAATCTCCTTCTATAAGCTCATAACGAACATCATCAGGAGTTTTCAGATAATCTTCATATGTATATTTCTTCTTCTCTGTTGCTGTAGATGCCATCAGAGGTCTCCTTTTTAATAATTTAGTATTATTGTATCGAACCAAACGTTCAGAGTCAAATATTTAAGGCTTTTTTTCTGACCTCCTTAATAACCAGAGGATAGAACCTAAAAATATTAACGAAAAAAAGAAAAATGGTATTCCCCCTTTTTTATGTAATTCACTCGAAAGGATCCTCTCATCCACGTAGACTCCTAACAGAGAAAGAGTCAATATCCTCAGTCCATTTTTAAAAATGGTAATCGGGATGATAGACAAGGCCAGAACTATTTTCCCCGATACGCTCCTCAGGAAAAGTTGACCTGCCATAATACTTGTAATTAAAAGGGCAATGCTTGAGCGTATCCCGCTGCACTGTTCTGCAACCTCAATACTGATTCCAGGGAGATGAAAAATAAAGCCATCTCGTAATAAAGGTATGCCTGTAAGTTTGAAGAACACATATGTTACCTCAGTCGATCCTATTTGTAAAAAAGTGATCACCTTTCCCACTATCAGACCTGGGATTGGGATCATAAATAAAAGAAACAGGAATGGGAACAAATTAGTTTTAACAGACTCAATGCCATAAAAGAGGATAAAACCACCGAGCCATGTAATAACAGTTGAGAAGGTCATTAGAGATAGATAATCGTTCTGAGTAAGCCTCACTCCTTGACTTATTCCTATTAAATAAAGTAAACTTCCACAGATTAGCATCACAATGCCAGCATTAAATGAATATACAACATTTTGGAATATTTCCCTTCTCTTAATATAGACAAAGTATGCACTTATGAGTGGAATCCCAAAAATGTGAGAGTAAAGTTCATCATCCATTGACAAAATCCATAGATTCTTCAAGGGCGCATAAAAAATTATGAAGACTATAATACTGAAGATTATGAATAAGAGATTTCTTGGATTCATATGCCTTGTTATACTTATAGGATTCTTCTTTGCAGGGCTCTGGCCGTTCAATTTTATTTCTGAAAATGAAGTAAAATGGTTAAAAGATTCAAATGGTATCTCTTTTTACGGAAATGGGATGATATATACACCTGATCTTTTAAATGAGAAAAATCCACCTTTTCAAAATAGCTCAATTACAATTGAGATGTGGTTACAACCAAAAGTTAAATGCGACTGTTTTTTGGCCCGCATACTATCACTTTATGATGGTCATAAATCAGAGAACTTCTTTATTGGACAGTGGAAATATGACCTTGCCATCGGCGGCCATACCATAAAACCAGATGACAATATAAAATATAAAGAAGTCGGTCTTGATGATGTCTTGATAAAAGATAAAAAGGTGTTTATAACCATCACATCAGGATATGATGGAACTATAGTCTACGTCAATGGAAAACATGTAAGGTCATTCCCACAATTACAGCTAATATATAATAATAAAGCATCCGGATATTTAATCATTGGCAACTCTCCAACAGGAAAGCAATACTGGACAGGTGAACTCTATGGCCTCGCTCTATATAACAAATCACTAACATCTGATAAGGTCTTAAAGAATTACCAGGCATGGACCAGCAGCGGTGTCCCCGAGACTTCGACTGAAGAAAGTCTTTTAGCACTATATCTATTTGACGAAAAAACAGGGACATTTGTAAAAAACCATTCAGGCCCGCATGACCTTTTGATCCCGGTAAAATTCACTCCCTTTAAGAAAGTCATTTTAAGCCCGCCATGGGAAAGCTTTAAGTTTGATCATTCCTATCTAAAAGATGTTGCTATTAATTTCTTTGGTTTTATACCTTTTGGATTTTTCATCCTTGCATTGATGTGGGATCCAATAGAACCTAAAAGGCTCAGGGTTTCAATATTAGTTATATTAATGGGTGGAGGGTTAAGCCTCATTATTGAACTTATTCAGGCCAATCTCCCCACAAGATCTTCTTCTCTTTCAGATCTGATATTAAACACACTTGGTACAATCGCAGGGGTTATCCTTTTTAACATAATCTCTGGTAAAATTGAGGAGCCGGATTCTACAAGATATCTTAGATAAAAATATTTCATTATACGCTTGTTAATAAATCCTCTCTATTTAAGGCAAAGAAAAACGGATTCAAAAGATTTTCCTTATTATACTTAAGCGGCTCATTTGTTCCCATATCCAACACCATCCCCCCGGCCTGTTCAACGATTATCTGACCGGCAGCAGTATCCCACTCCATTGTGGGCCCAAATCGGGGATAAATATCAGCTAAGCCTTCTGCGACAAAACAGAACTTAAGAGAGCTGCCTGCTGACTTAAACTCAACTTTTGTAAATTTTTTCTTAATATTTTCCAAAAATTCTTCCTGCTCCTTTGTTGCATGTGAACTACTGCCAACAATTTTAATACATTCAGCAGGTTCATTCGTTGTTTTATTAACTAAAAGTTTAGTAGAACTATTTATTACTGTTCTTAATAATTCCCCATCCTCCCATACTCCATTGCTAAAAGCATCTTCTATGACTTTGCTATCCTTTAATTTAAATGCCCCAAGGCCATCTGCAGCAAAATAAAGCATATCTTTAGCTGGTATATAAACAACTCCAAGTATTGGTTTATTTTTCTGTATTAATGCGATATTTACCGTAAACTCTCCATTCCTCTTTATAAACTCCTTAGTCCCATCAAGAGGGTCAATAAGCCAGAAGATCCCCCACCCTTTTCTTTCATCATAAGTTATAGCTCTACCTTCTTCACTGAGAATAGGAAATAGTCCCAGATTTGGTGAAGAGAGACCAATTTCTATTATCTTGTTAGACTGCTTATCAGCAATTGTTAACGGAGAAAGATCATCCTTGTAAGATATATCAAAATCTTTATTATAGATATCGAGAATAGCCTTACCTGCGTTATAAGCAATTAACAGGATATCTGGTATAAATTCATTCATAAACGGAAGTTTTCAGTTAAGCCGGCATATCTAAGATAAAAATATTATTTCACTTAACAAATACCCCTCTTGGTCTCTTTAAAAAATAGATAAACTTATTGTCTATCAAATAATCTAAAACCTTTTCTATACATTCTTCTACTATCATTTTATCTGTTTCTAACAAAATCTCCGGGGTTTCTGGTTCTTCATATGGCGCAGATATCCCTGTAAACTCTTTTATCTCCCCAGACCTGACCCTTTGATAGATTCCTTTAGGGTCCCTTTTCTCACACTCTGGGATAGGACACTTAGTATAGACCTCAATAAAATGCCCATTGTTAATAAGATTTCTTACCAGATCACGGTCTTCACGATATGGAGAAATAAAGGCAGTCAATACTATTAATCCAGCATCAATAAATAATTTTGAAACCTCTCCTATCCTCCTGATATTTTCTTTTCTACTTTCCGGATTAAATCCAAGGTCTTTGTTAAGTCCATGACGTATATTATCTCCATCCAACACATAACTATTAATACCCATTACATGAAGCCTTCTATTAATTGCATTTGCCAAGGTCGATTTTCCAGAGGCAGATAATCCAGTCATCCATAACACACAACTCTTATACCCGTTAGATTCCCACCGATCCTCTGCTGAAACAGAGTGTTTGTGCCAGTAAATATTCTTTACCTTTTCATCCATTATTATCCCTTTCTATAAATAAAGATTTGATTTAACATATTCTACCATAAATTGAGGTTTTTGAGCAGTTCGCAATACGTGAAGATTTAATATACCTACTATACCGCACATACTATTCAGCCAATATATCTCAGATAAAAATATTTCATTATAGGTTTTATGCTGTTTCCCCATATTTTATTCCCTGAAACTACCAATTCAGAATCGCCCTGTAAAGAGTTTGTCTTAAAGTTATACGATCTGACTTCCACATTCCCTTCATCAAAGAACCCGCCATATTCTTCTGCACATCTCCCCAAATATTGATGCAACGGGCCATTTTTATTATCAGGATTGTGTATATCCAATCTTGAGTTTGGATAGAGTATATATTTCGTAGCGTGATAATCAAGGGCAACAGGATCAGTACAGGCCAGCACTGCCTGAGTATGCGAGAGTGGATGCTCTGTCCGTGAAGAAAGTCCA
>MHER01000200.1 GCA_001805205.1 Nitrospirae bacterium RIFCSPLOW2_12_42_9
TTTTGAACATGGAGATTTAGAGGCAAGACTTGGTGAACTCTTAAGAAGTCTTCTAAAAGACAAAGGATATACAGCAGTTGGGGAGATTGGAATCCTGATAAACAAAAATCCTTTACGCATAAGGGCTGCTGATGTTGTCTATATAAGTAAAGATAAGGTGTCCAGTCGACCAAAAGGTATCCTTGAAATCCCACCAGATTTGATTATAGAGATAATTTCTGAAAGCAATACTGCATGGGAACTTAATGAAAAGGTAAAGGATTATCTCTCCATCGGAGTAGACAGGATAGTCCTGATTGACCCACAAACACAAACAGTAAACCTTTATCAAAAAGGAAAGAAAGAGACGATGATATACAATTTTGATGAAGATATTACCCTGGTAGAAGGGGTTTCTGTAAAGATAAAAGAATTGCTGTCCTAAGTGCCTCTATCCTGTTTATTTCCCTTCCAGTAGTTTTTCTAAAAATTAAAAGTGCTCTTATTATTTGCTATGACTTAGTAACATGGTCTATAATATGGACATGCTGGAAGAGGTAAAGGATGCTGAATACCATATATATGTCATCTCTGATGCAACAGGAGAAACAGGGGAGACAGTTGCACTCGCAGCGCTCTCTCAGTTCAAAAAGAAGAATATTGTTATCTCAAGGATAGGTAATGTAAGGACAGACGAACACATCCGGAGCATTGTAAGAGAGGTTGCAGAGGTACATGGGCTTATCGTTCATACACTGGTTTCTGACAGGTTGAGAAGAGTACTCCGTGAAGAGGCCCACATGTATGAAATCCTGACAATTGATATTATAGGTCCTATGCTTGAGACCTTTTCGGCCTATCTCGGTAAATCCCCTCAGTCCAAACCCGGACTTCTCCATAAGATAGACGACCTGTATTTCAAGCGTATAGAGGCTATAGATTTTACAGTAAAACATGATGACGGGCAGAACCTCCGAACCATGCCTGAGGCTGATATAGTCTTACTTGGGGTTTCACGGACAACCAAGACCCCGCTCAGCATATACCTCGCAAAGGAGGGGTGGAGGGTTGCTAATATCCCTATAGTGCTTGATATAACTTTGCCACAGGAATTATTTTTCGTTGATCAACGTAAAATAGTGGGGCTTGTTATAGACCCGGAAAAGTTGACAAGTATCCGCAAGGCCCGTCTGCGTCACCTGAAACAGGAGTTGTCTTCCTACGCAGACATTGATTATATAGCCCAGGAGCTGGATTATAGTAAGAACATCTACAGAAAAAACAGATGGTCTATTGTAAACGTAACAAACAGGGCAGTGGAAGAGGTAGCAGTCGATATACTTTCACTGACAGTAGGGAAAGACAGACGTGTTTAATATGTTGACGCTGAAAAATACGGGGTATTTTTGAGCGTCAACTTGATACAGAACGGTTTACAGATGCTCGAGCAGGTTTTTAAAGAATACAGAGGTCTTAATATCCCCCTTTATTATAAGTCTCCGTGAAAAAAAGAGACTGTCAGCATCCTCTTTATGCAGGAAAAGCCTCAGGAAGGTATCAAAATCCCCCTGCATTATCACATCAGGTCTTCTTTTCCTGTCAAAATCAACCTTAACACTTCCATCATCTACATAGAAACAGTAGCTCCTTTTTATATCATCAGCCTCAAGGAGAAAGGCCTTACCTTTAATCTCTTTTAATCTCTTGCAGACTTCCTGATTCTTATTGATGGTTTTATTGAGGATAAACCTGAAGATAAGATTGTGTATACTCCCCGGAGCCATCCTCAAGATTGCCTTTTTCAATAAACTCCCATCCTGCCTGTCCGTGGAACCACCCATTACTCAGCCCCTCCGGTGCATATCCTCTTAAAACCTCAACAGCATCCTGACTTGTAATACCACCTTCTATAACCTTTCTGAAGGTATTTATAATATCCACAGTATTCCGCTCCTGTGGAATTATCCGTAAATACTCTATACCAAGTGCCTCCAGTATATCAAGCTGACCTATCATACATGCCTTCTGAGCACTCAAAAGCTGAGTACCATTTATATTGAAAACAGGCATCCCATCCATGGTTTCAAGCTGCATGCCTTCAGGATGCTTCTTACAGACAATTGCACAATTAGTCTTTGCCATTTCAAGCGCCCGCACTGTATAACATCGCCACGAAAAGGCAACCGGAAGATTACCGAATCCTATAATCTCTTTTTCTATGGACGGGATGTTTGAAGAAATAGATTCTATTGCATCCTTATGCAATTCAGGCATGAATACAAGGCGTTTGATGCTTAAATCAGAAAAGAATCTTGCTGTAGAGGCATTATATACAGCGAGATGGGGGCCGGCGATGAGCCTCTTGTCAAGCTTGTCAGGCATCCTGCCTGACCTATCCGGATCAAAGGTTCCTGACCTATTAATATCACCATTGTTGGAGATGAGGTTTAATACACCGATATTGTTAATTTCTATGGAAAATGGCAAATCAACCAGAGACCTTACATATTCAAGCTCTTCCCTGTTGGTAATCAGGCTTAAGGTAGATAATACAACCTCCTTACCTTTGTCCTGCAGCATCCGTCCAATCCTCTCAAGGGAATCCCCGCCGAGTATTGTACGCTTGCTGCACACAACTTCCCCGATATAAACTGTAGTAACAGGTGTATTTGCTATCTCTTTATAAAATGTGATTATCTTATCTTTATCCCACAGAAAGGGGATGGGGCCGAGTGTTATCTTCATTTTCCTTTATAACATCCAAAGCTTGGGGAAAGCCCTTCAAATAATGACTGGATACTTTCTTTCTTAGAAAGATCAATCCCATGGCTGCCATGTTTATAGTAGTTGTCTAATGCTTCTCTAAAAGTACTCACAACCTTTTCCACATAAGTCCTGCTCCGCTGTCTCCCTTCAATCTTAATTGAATCTACACCTGCCTGTATAATCTCAGGGAGGATCTCAAGCACATTAAGTGATTCAGGATCCTGTATTGCATTGGTTAACTGACCCGTAGCCCTGTTATAGTACTTCCCCTTGCAGGGTGTGGGGTATGCTACTTCCTCTGATGGGGAGTACTTATTTAACAACACACCATTTGAAAGAATCTTAAGGGACCCTTCATTATCATCCTGAACAAAGTCTATAAACCTGGGATGGGAACATGCACCGTATGTATTAATAGATTCACTTGTGATATATGAGGAGAGGAAACATTGTCCCTCGCTGTTTATGCATAAGAGACCAAAGGCAAAGACCTCGATCTCAATATCGGTCTCTTTCCTTAGTTCACGTATCTCGTCAATGGTAAGGACTCTCGGCAGCACCACCCTTTTTATTCCAAAATGCCTG
Organism: Nitrospirae bacterium RIFCSPLOW2_12_42_9; assembly: GCA_001805205.1. Lineage (GTDB taxonomy): Bacteria > Nitrospirota > 9FT-COMBO-42-15 > HDB-SIOI813 > HDB-SIOI813 > HDB-SIOI813. The sequence continues at coordinate 3,331 of MHER01000200.1, forward strand.
CGATAGAATTCTATTGCCTCCACATTTGAGGCACTCGCCTGGACAGAGAGATGAACCCTCTTTCCCGGATACCTCTTCCTGATATAAGACAGAACTGATATATCAGAGGCTATCACAGCATCTGCACCAAGACCATATGCCCTGTCCACTGTTTCTAAGGCAAGAGGGAGCTCTTTCTCCTGTGGATAGGCATTAACAGCAATATAGACCTTTTTCCCCCTGCTATGGGCATACTGGATGGCTTTATGGACTTCATCTTCTGTAAAATTAAGGCCCGGGAAATTCCTCAGGTTGGTATCCCCTGAAAATCCCATGTATACAGCATCAGCGCCATTATCTACAGCAGCCTTAAGTGAAGGGAGATTCCCTGCCGGGGCACATATTTCAACCTTTTTCACCTAAAAACACCCCTATTTATAATATTAATAGCTTTATAAAAATAAGCACTGCTATTATAGCAAGTAACACTATCAGGATTATAGACTGTATTACCCTGTGATCAAGCTCTTTTTTATAGGATAATACATCCTGCGTAATCTCTCTGGTAATATTTATTGCTGCTTCAGTCTCCTGATATACTCCTGTGAGGTTATGCGTATAGATCATATTATTTATAGTCTCAAGATGTGTCCACCCCTGGGCATATTTAACCTCAATATGATCAACATTGAATCCCTTCTTTTTAATCTCATCAATACCATGTCTTGCCTCATCAAGCCTCTCATGGGCCATTTTGATATTCCTTTCAATATCCTTTGGCAATTCTGCACTCTTAAGGCTTATCATGTATGCTGAGAGGGCATCTGATTCCGGGCCCGGGAGATCAAATGCCGGCATAGTCGAACCGGAGACGACGGATTGAGGTTCCCTGAAGTGTCTTTTATGCCATTCCATATCATGGGAGACTATGTTACCTTCATTTGAAAGGTCCGGGCCGAGATCTCCCCCAATACCTGCTATCTTATGACACCCACTACAACCTTTTAAATCATAAACCTCTTTTCCTATGGCACTAAGCTTTTCCATGTCAACCGGTTGAGCTCCGGCAAGACCGATACCGAGGATTAACAGGAGGATGTTGACTGGAAATAAGATTAACAGAAATACTGAGGTACTTCTTAGACCCTGAGTCAGGTTCAGGGTGACACTTCTATGTATATTGTTCAGGATATATGCCCCCAGACAGTAAACAATACAAAGAATAGTGCAAAAAGGATCCCGAGTCCAATCGCTATGGGCCTCTTCCTGTATGCCCTTTCAGGATTTTTGTCTATAAATGGAACTGCAAACAGAAGCACCACAAAGATTAACTCAAAGAGTATCCCTATGGTCTTGGGAGCCCAGTTGCCAAGGAATCTTAATATCTCTGCCCCTTTCAGTATCTGATAGGCAGCAAGGAAGAACCACTCCGGCTTGATATGTTCAGGTGTGGCAAGCGGATCTGCCTTTGGAAGCATAGGAGCAGGTGATAAAAGGGTTAAAGTGGCAAGGAGGGCAATCAAAAGGAATGCTGCGGCTATCTCCTTTAGTGCATGGTTTGGCCAGAATGGGATACCGCCCTCCTCCTCATAAATCGGCTCTAAGATATCCCTTGCAGAAATAACCCCTGCCGGTGTGCCATTTTCTGTGACAACTAAATGACGAACATTATATTTAGTCATCATCTCATTTGCCCTTGCTACAGATTCCTCAGAATCGATCGTATAGAATGGAGAGCTCATAACATTCTCTACCGGCGTAGTATACTGGTCGATCTCGCCTGCCAGTACCTTCCTCGTCATATCAACATCTGTAACAATACCAACCAGGCTGTCATTTTTTTTAACGAGCAGACTCCCTGTCTTCTGCCCTTTCATTATCTTAGCCGCTGCAACAACAGGCTCATGAGAGTCTATCGCAGCAATGTCTTTGGTCATTATCTTTTTGACAGGGATGAGAGGGATCATATTTGTGAATCAGGACCTATTAATCTAAAATCAGGTAATCTAAAATCAAGGATTCTTCAGGCGGATCTCGCCTCTTGCTCGCTTATAACAATAGGTTTTGCATGTTCCAGGATGACGTCCTCATTTATAATACACTCTTTAATATCCTTCTGAGAAGGTAAATCATACATAAGCTCGAGCATAACCTCTTCCAGAATTGCCCTTAATCCTCTTGCGCCAGTTTTGAGGGAAAGCGCCTTTTTTGCAATTGCATTTACTGCACTGTCAGAAAATCTCAATGTCACATTTTCCAGGGCAAATAATTTCTGATACTGCCTCACAATCGCATTCCTAGGTTCAGTTAAGACCTTCACCAGAGCTGTATGATCAAGATCGTGCAGCGTGGTTGCAATAGGAAGACGTCCTACAAACTCCGGTATAAGTCCAAACTTTAACAGGTCCTCTGTTTGTACACGTCTTAGTATATCCCCTATCCTGAGGTCCTGTTTACTCCTGACATCTGCACCAAAACCTATAGTTGAGCTGCCAAGCCTTTTCTGTATTATATTTTCAAGGCCGACAAATGTTCCTCCACATATGAACAGTATATTTGTTGTATCTACCTGCACAAATTCCTGGTGAGGATGCTTTCTCCCGCCCTGGGGTGGGACACTCGCAACTGTCCCTTCTATTATCTTGAGCAACGCCTGCTGAACACCTTCACCTGACACGTCCCGTGTTATGGATGGATTCTCACTCTTCTTGCTGATCTTGTCAATCTCATCAATATAGACTATCCCCATCTCTGCCCTGTCTACATCATAGTCTGCTGCCTGGAGCAGCTTCAATATGATATTCTCGACATCTTCACCGACATATCCTGCCTCTGTCAGGGTGGTTGCATCAGCTATTGTAAATGGCACATCCAGTATCTTGGCAAGGGTCTGTGCAAGGAGTGTCTTCCCTGTACCGGAGGGTCCTATAAGGAGGATATTACCCTTCTGCAATTCCACATCATTCATGACCTTCATATCCGCATAGATCCTCTTATAATGGTTATGAACTGCAACAGCGAGGGTCTTTTTGGCGCGATCCTGGCCTATTACATAGTTATCAAGGATGTCTTTAATCTCCGAAGGTTTAGGAAGCTTCATGGAACCCTGCCCGCGGTCCTCTTCCCACTCCTCGGCTATGATGTCATTACAAAGATCCACACATTCATTACAGATATATACAGTAGGACCTGCTATAAGCTTCTTGACTTCAGTCCTCTTCTTCCCACAGAAAGAACATCTAAGGTCGCTCTCTTTTCCTTTTGTCTGATTTCCCATAAATTAATTAACCCCCCTTAGGGACACGCTCTTTTATTACCTCATCAATTATACCATAATTCTTTGCCTCATCACCAGACATGAAATAATCCCTTTCAGTATCCTGCCGGATCCGTTCAATAGGCTGTTCTGTATGATGAGCTAGTATCTGGTTCAGAGACTCTTTCATCCTAAGGATCTCCTTAGCATGAATCTCTATGTCAGTTGCCTGACCCTGAAAACCTCCCATAGGCTGGTGAATCATGATCCGTGCATTTGGTAGAGCAAACCTCTTCCCCTTTGCACCCGATGCAAGGAGTAAGGCCCCCATACTTGATGCCTGTCCAATACAGATCGTAGAGACATTAGGCTTTATATATTGCATTGTATCATAAATAGCAAGCCCTGATGTAACAACCCCACCCGGGGAATTTATATATAAATAAATATCCTTGTCAGGGTCGTCTGCCTCTAAGAACAATAACTGTGCGATTATGATATTAGAAAAACTATCGTCAATTGGCGCACCTACAAATATTATCCTGTCCTTTAGAAGACGGGAATATATATCATAAGCCCGCTCCCCTCTGCTTGTCTGCTCTATTACAATAGGTACCAGCATATTCCTGCTCCTCTCATTTAAGTCCATTTTGCCCTGTCCATGATAAGTTTCAGCACCTTGTCTACTATAATCTTTGTCTTCAGCCCCTCTAATCCCCTGTCCATAGATTCGAGAGACCTTCTCACCACCTGCACATCCTGATTACCTCTCCGGGCCATCAACTTTATCTCCTCTTCTATTTCACCCTCTGCAGCAATTATCCCATCATTTTCTGCAATAGCAAAAAGGATCAGATCACCTTTTACCTCTTCTTCTGCAAATGGCATATATTTCTTCCTGAGGGCCTGCTCTTCTTCAGGCACAAATTCATCTTTCTTGCCCATATATGTCTTAGTTCTTGTCAAAAACCTCTTCATCTCTTTCTCTACAAGTATGGAAGGCGCTTCAACAGGATTCATCTCAATAAGCCTCTTTACAATCTCCTTTTTATAAGCCGCCTTCAGTGTCTCTTTCTTATCATCAAGGATATCTCCCCTCAACCTGTCTCTAAGCTCGGCAAGGGTATTATATCCGCCAATATCCTTTGCAAGTTCATCATTCAATTCCGGTAAATCCTTTGTCTTAACCTCCAGTATCTTTATCTTAAGAATATAATCAGGCTCCGGGAGATGCACCTCTACCTCTTCTCCTTTTCTTGCACCGATTAACTTCTTATCAACCTCAGGTGCAACAGCCCCTGCACCAATCTGAAATAACACCCCTTCCCTTTTTAGCCCCTCAACAGGTTTCCCTTCTTTAAACCCATCATAATCAACCTGCACATAATCTCCATCTACAAGGATATGGTCATCTTCAGCAACCCCAAGCTGGGCATTATACTCTCTAAATTCCTGTATCCTGTCATCCACATCTTTATCAGTCACCTCCACTTCTTCTTTCTTTAACTCTATCCCTTCATAATTAACCCGCTCTATCTTTGGCTTTATCTCTACTGAAGCTGTAAATGTCAGCGGCCCACCCTTCTTTAGATCTACATTTCCGATATCCGGCAGGGTAAGAGGAGTAACTCCGCTATCTTTAACTGCCTCAAAATAATAATCAGGGATGAGTTTCTTTAGCAGGTCAGCCTCAACATCCTTTCCGTATCTCTTTTCAATAATAGATAGCGGGGCCTTTCCAGGCCTGAAACCAGGAATCTTTGCCCTCTTTCTCAGGTTATCATAGGCATCATCAAACTCCTTTGTAACAACATCAGCGGGGACCTCTATCTTAAAAATCCTCTTTGTCTTTGAAACCTCTTCGATGTCAACTTTCATTTAAAAAAATCTCCCCTCTCTTGTCATACCGAATTTATTTCGGTATCTCTACAACATAAATCCCTCTTTTTCTGGTGCGAGAGGGGGGAGTTGAACCCCCATGGTTGCCCGCTGGATCCTAAGTCCAGTGCGTCTGCCAGTTCCGCCACTCTCGCATCTTGCATAGATAAACGAAATCCTGAATCAGTTCCCCCACTCTCGCAAATTACTTTCATTAGCTATAGTGGTTTGTCATAGGTCAGGCATCCTGCCTGACATCTTATATTATGTACTTGTTAAGTTATTGTTGTGTCAAGTTAATTTACTTGAAAACCGAGAGAATTGTCAAGTATAATGCCCTCGTTATGCCAGACACTAATATCATAATAACACTGATCATTATGCTTGCAGCCATAGTGTTGTTCTCTCTCGAGGTATTTTCAGTGGACATTGTGTCCATCCTCGTAGTCCTCGCTTTGATCTTTTTCCGTATCCTCTCACCGGAAGATGCATTCCTCGGATTCAGCAACACTGCCCTTGTAATGATCGGGAGTATACTCATCATGACCACCGGTCTTGTTAAGGCAGGTGTTGCAGACAGGATAGCGCATTTAATCCTCAAAAAGGCAGGGACACATCCCCGGCGGCTGCTGTTCATGTTTCTGATCACTGTTGGCCTGATCTCGGCATTTATAAATAATGTAGCTGCTACGGCGATACTCCTTCCGGCAGCAGTAAGTATAGCAAGGATGGCACGGCTCAACCCTTCCAAGCTCCTGATGCCCCTCGCATTCGGATCTATGTTAGGAGGAATGCTCACCCTCATAGGGACATCCACGAATATCGCTGTTTCCCAGTCTTTGTCCAGATATAATATAACCCCCTTTTCACTTTTTGAATTCACCCCCATAGGGATTCTGATCTTTGTGGCTGGAATTATATTTTTTATTACTGTCGGATGGCTGCTGCTCCCTGACAGGGAAAAAGAAACAGTTATGGAGGAGTATGGAATCAGAGAATATCTGTCAGAGTTAAAGGTGATGCCTCAATCCCCGATAGTCGGAGGTAAGATATCGCAGGATACATTTGAAGGTGCACCCGACCTGACAATTGTGGGAATATACAGGGAAAGTAAAAATATTTACATCCCCGGAGAACATTATACAATTCAGGATGGTGATTCTCTGCTTGTAATGGGGAGTGTTGATAGTCTTGCGCGGGCAGGTCAGTTAGAAGGGGTGGTGCTTAAATCCGGCCTCAAACCTTTAGATGAAGATCTGGAACCAGGAGATGTCCGTATGGTAGAGGCAGTAATTGCTGCAGACTCCATGCTCGAGTGGAAGACACTGAAAGAGTTAAACTTCAGACATACTTACGGTCTGTCAGTAATAGCCATCTACAGGCAGGGTATCTGCCTGCGAGAAAAAGTCGGGAGAATCCTCCTTCGCGTTGGAGATGTCCTCCTGATTCAGGGTGAAAAGGACCGCATAAATGCCCTGAGCGATATATTGAAATTGATTGTTATAGGTGAAGTCTCTCCGGAACAGTACCGGACAAAAAAGGCCACAATAGCCTCTGCCATCTTTCTTTCTTCAATCGTGATTGGCGCAGCCGGGCTCCTGCCTATATCTATATCCTTCCTCGCCGGCGCTGTAATGATGGTCCTCAGCAAATGCCTCTATGCAGACGAGGTATATGAAGCTATGAATATGCATCTGCTCGTACTTATTGGCGGTATGATAGCCCTTGGTATAGCAGTTGAAAGGTCCGGCACAGCAAAGTTTATTGCTGAATTCCTTATAAACAATACCTCATCTTACGGCATACATGCACTCCTCGGATCCTTTTTTATTCTTACTGTACTTCTGACTCAACCTATGTCCAACGTAGCAGCGGCCCTTCTCATATTGCCTATTGCCATACATACGGCGCTCCAACTCGGCGTAAATCCAAAGACCTTTGCAATGACCGTAGCAATAGCTGCATCCTGCTCCTTCATCACCCCGCTTGAGCCCTCATGTGTACTTGTCTACGGACCTGGCAGATACCGCTTCAGCGATTTCATTCGCGTTGGGCTGCCTTTGACTATAATAGCATTTATCATATCCATAATCTTTGTTCCGATATTCTGGCCGTTAAAATAGATTTTTTAGGTGTGACAGCAGAATTAATTTTTGTTGACACTTATTAAACGGTTATGCTAAAAGTTAGGGTAACTAACAATGGTTCATATTAGTGAAGTGCTGGCGGAAGTTTTTAAAAAGATTATGCTGGTAAATCAAGGGGGACATTTCCCGATTATGGAGCTAAGTCCCTTAATTGGACTAGGTTTTTGGGGTTCAAAAGTTTCTATCCCTACTTTATTAATAATCTGCACATAAATCTGGTCTCTGGTATCTTTGGCATTTTTTTTGTATAATTATGTTTGAAAGCAATTATTATTTCCGATAAGCATTTATTCTGAGAAGTAAATAGCGGAGGAGAAGAAGGATGCGTACGTTGCCGGATTTT
>MHER01000201.1:0-4258 GCA_001805205.1 Nitrospirae bacterium RIFCSPLOW2_12_42_9
TTATTTAATTCCTATTTTGTCATTATACCCCTGAGATAAATCCTGGAAGGTATTACTCAAAGATTTCGGCAAGGGGGATCCGGAGGCCTGGTAACAATGGGGTCGTAAGAGTGTCCATATCCTCCAGTGATAGATCTCCACTATTTCCAGTAACCAAATATCTTGATGTTCAGCCCCTGGCGGCGGCAATACTCAGACTGCCTGATACCGCTTTGCTCCCATGCCGTAACATGATTCTGCCAGAAGAATTGATGCTTACTCATTTTGGACATTAGTAACCATCAAATTGGGAAAATGGTAATTTGCAATTCACTTTGAATTTCGTTAAACTATTTAGAGAATTTAAGCCGTTCAGTATGATTCGGGAGGAGATTGCAAAAGAATTTACTAACTCCAAAGGTGAAGTAGACGATATGATGGCTGGTCTTCATGAAATTAGAGTGAGAAAAGCAGAAAAAAATATAATTTAGATAATTTGGAAAAGGCAAAAATGAGAGCAAAGGTGATGTTTTAAATAAGAATTGCATATAACAAATGTGGCAACTACACTTTTCTACCCTTCAGTATAGGATATACCAGAGGGTTTGATGACTTTAATATTTCTACTGACTATTTATCATAACTTTAAGAGTCGTCGTGGTTTAGCAAGGATAGTTTCTGTAGGAAGGACTGTAATTCCACCACCTATGGAGTATTCTACATCTCCAGGATAGAGAATATATCCCTTGTTCAGATTCAGGTCCTTCATGCAGGAGATCAGCCCAGGGACATCTCTTTTAGAAGGCGCTGAATGTAATTTGATTTCAAAGGGGATAAGCCGTTCCCCCTTCTTTATAAGGAGGTCTGCCTCTGCCCCTGCTGCTGTTCTCCAGTAGAATGCCTGAAAACCTGGTGAAAAGAGTTGGAATGCTGATATAACCTGCTCTATAACGAATCCCTCCCAACTGGCTCCACGGTAAGGATTGATAGAGAGGGACTTTGATTCATGGACACCGAGAAAATAGTGCAGCAGGCCTGTGTCGCGGAAATAGACTTTAGGGCTTTTGATGATTCGTTTACCGATATTGGCAAAGAACGGGGGAAGTTTCCGGATCAGAAAGGTCTGTTCCAGGATATCGGTATAGCGGTTGACTGTGTGAAAGCTGACCCCCATAGAAGAAGCGATCTGAGAGGCATTCCAGATGGCGCCGTTGGTATGGGCCAGCATTGCCCAGAGTTTTCTCATCTGTGGTGCGGATATAATAATTCCCAGTGCAGTCAGGTCGCGTTCAATGAATGTTCTGGTATAGGCATCAAACCAATCTATGCGGGCCTTATCAGACTGTGCCAGAAAGGCGTCAGGGAAACCTCCACGGTACCACAAGATATCGAGTGCAGCCTTTCTTCTTCCCTGCACCTCATTCCAATTAAATGGAGTAATGTCGAGAAATCCCGCACGGCCGGCCAGTGTTTCAGAAATCTGTTTGATGAGAGTTAGGGATGCCGATCCCAAAATTACCATTTGGCCTTTTTTCCGCCGGTTCAGATCCACAAAGCTTCGAAGTAGAGGAAACAATGACGGAAGAACTTGTGCCTCATCAAGAATAAAATGCTGCTTTAGCCTTTTTAGCGCATCTTCAGGGTCTCCGGAGAGACGGATGTAATCCGAAGGTTTCTCAAGATCAAGGTATTGCCACCTGGGCAAGGCAGTCCGGATAAATGTTGTCTTCCCGGACTGCCGAGGCCCCATGATGCATACGATGGGAAATGTCTTTAATAAAGTCTGCAGCCTTTTGGTGAAGTGACGTTTAATCATACATGCATTTTAGAACTATCAATTCTGAATTACAAGAATTATCTTGTTATGAACCGGATAGCATACCGGCTGTAAGTATCAAGGTTATTACACCAAATACTGTTATCATTCTTTTCTCGTCTCTTTCCATCTATGATAGTTGTTGAATAATAAAGCCTTATTGGGTTAAAATAATTACAGTTATCAAAAAGGAGGGTTTTTCATGCATATTGTATTTCTTGAAAGAATACTTGAAGATGGAAGGTATGAGATCAGCATCAGGAAAGGGAGGGAAGAACTAAAAAATGTAATAGGGAGGAAATATCAATTCCCTGAAAAATTGGTATTAACCAGAGAGCAGAGAGAGGAGAACAAGGACTGTCTCAAGGATATATTGACCGGCGCCTTCTGTATCCAGGATTTGGAGAATGTTACTTATGAAGTGAAAAATGTAAATGGGGAGATATTGCAGGAGTATTACAGGAGCCTGTATGATGATGTTGGTGATGGTGTAAGGTTTTTCAAGGGGTAAAAGGTTAAAAAGGTTATATTCTATAATAAAACAGGAGGAAGTGATGAAGAAGTTCTTAATGTATGCTGTATTTGTTTTATTAATCTTTAGTTTTTCCGGATGTGGTTATAATAAGATGCAGGCAAATGAAGAGTCTGTTAAAGCAGCATGGGGCGATGTTGAGTCCTCATATCAAAGAAGAAGTGACTTGATCCCGAACCTTGTTGAGGTTGTAAAGGGTTATGCCAGACATGAGAAAGAGGTATTAACTTCTGTAACAGAGGCCAGGGCAAAGGTTGGCACTATACAGATGTCAAAGGATTTATTAAATAATCCTGAGGCATTTTCGAGATTTCAGGAGGCACAATCCGAGATGAGCAGTGCGCTTTCAAGGTTGATGGTCATTGTAGAAAGATATCCGGATTTGAAGGCCGATCAGAACTTTCGCGATCTTCAACATCAACTGGAGGGCACAGAAAACAGGATAAATGTAGCACGTTCACGTTATAATAAGACTGTAGAGGTTTATAACACCTCTCTCAGGATATTCCCCAACTTCATTACAAACAAATATCTTCTCCATCTGACACCCCGGGAACCGTTCAAGGCAGAGGCAGGGGCTGAGAAGGCCCCACAGGTCAAATTCTGAAAGTGAAAAGATATCTTATAAGCGGTTTAAACTGTTTAACCCGCTTAAACAGTTCAATCTGGTTAAACAACTTTTTTGTTGGGATAATCTTATTCTCCCTGTTTCTTTTACCTGTATCCGGATTTGCAATTGATATACCTCAGCTTAAAGGTTATGTAAATGATTATGCGGATATTATTTCACCATCTGCAGAGCAACGGCTTGAGGAGGAGCTCAGGTCTTTTGAAAAGACAGATTCGACTCAATTGGTAATCCTGACTATACCTTCTCTTGAAGGAGAAGTTATTGAGGATTTCAGTATCAGGGTAGCAGATGCATGGAAGATCGGTCAGGCAGTCAAAGATAATGGGATTATCCTCCTTGTAGCCAAAGAAGACAAGAAGATGAGGATTGAGGTTGGCCGCGGGCTTGAAGGAAGGTTAACAGACCTGGTGTCAGGCAGGATAATTGACCTTGCAATCAAACCGGGTTTCAAAAGAGGGGATTTTGACCAGGGTTTCCTTATGGGTGTTTCTGCACTGATTGATGCTGCACGAGGGGAGTTTAAGGCTGAGGATGAGCAAATCCCTGACAGGGGAAAAGGCCATGCACCCATCTTCACATTCCTGATCTTTATTATTGTCTTTCTGGTTGTTCTTGGTGCCATATCAAAGATATTAAGTGCTATTGGTGGTGCCATCGGATTGCCATTACTCATTCATTTGTTGGTGTTCCCTCTCGGATTAATCTCTTTAATTATACTTGCCGGAATTGGTCTTTTTGCCGGATTTTTACTTCCAATAATAACACCCTTTGGTGGCAGCCACAGAAGAGGCGGCATTTATCCTGGAGGCGGATTTTATGGTTCAGGCGGCAGTGGGTTTGGTGACAGTGGATTCAGCGGAGGGGGATTTAGTGGTGGAGGGGGTGGTTTTGGAGGCGGGGGAGCCTCGGGAAACTGGTAATGCGATATATGACAAAATCAGAAAGATTTTTTAATGAAGAAGAGATGTTAAGAATTAAAGAGATAACCCGCTCTGTTGAATTACAAACTATTGGAGAGGTGGCTGTGATGGTTGTAGACAGCAGCGACAGGTATATTGAGGCAGAGCTTACAGGAGCTATAATCTTCGGAAGTCTTTTTTCACTTATTATTACAACTATATTTTTTTACTCCTCTATGTGGGTATACATACCACTTAGCTTTATATTGTTTTTTCTGTTATGGTTTATATTTTATGCAATTCCAGTACTTAAAACTCCTTTTATTAGTTTTAAGAGAAAAGAACAGGAGGTTATGGAGAGGGCTATTCGGGCATTCTATGAAAAGGGACTATACAGGACC
>MHER01000201.1:4264-16122 GCA_001805205.1 Nitrospirae bacterium RIFCSPLOW2_12_42_9
AACACAGGGGTTTTATTCTTCCTGTCTTTGCTTGAACATAAGGTCTGGGTGCTTGCAGATAAGGGGATTTATGAAAAGATCGATCAGGAGACATTGAACAGGTTTGCTAATACTGTTTCTCAGGGGATAAAAGATGGCCGGGCAAGCGAAGTCCTGTGCAGTGTTATCAAGGAAGCAGGTGATCTCCTTGCAAGACATTTTCCAATTACACCTGGTGATATAGATGAGTTATCTAATGAGGTAATGACAGAGTGAGATGTCAGGCAGGATGCCTGACCTATTGTCTCATCCAAGTTCTGGCATGAAATCTACATGCCGAATTTGTATATACGGTCAACAGAAAATATCCCTGAAGGACTTTTTAATGAGAATTCTCTTACCTTCTCGAATGTGGAAGGGTCGTAGACAACTACCTTATCTTCATCCATTAATGATATATAGACAGTATCTCCTTTTGAGGTGAACTGCGGATGGGTAGCGCCTTTTCCAGGTGAAAATGTCTTAATGACCTCAAGGGACTTTAAATCAATTACCTGAATTACATCTCCGTTCCTGCCAACAAGGTCCACCCATACATATCTGTTATCAGGGCTTGCAACAGTGTAGAGGGCTGTCCCTATGAGTGGAAGCTCCTTTATCAATTTCCACTCTTTTGTATCGTAAATCAGTGCAGCCTCTCTCTGCACTGCCGGCAGCACCGCAAGTCCTGCTGCAATTGCCCAACCTTTCAGATGAGGGATTTTCCATAATGGCACTGTATTTTTTTCTGATGCATTATTTATGTCTTTAGTTGGAATCCTTTTAACCTCTTTCATCTCCCATGTGTCGAGGAGTCCGAACCAGTCAGACTCCAGGAAGCCAGCAAGATAATATCTGCCATCAGGGGTTATCAGACCATCAAAGGGTTTTTCTCCTATGTCCCAGAATTTATTTATTACAGGAAAATCCTTTTCCCCTGCGTCGATAACCCATATCCCATTACTATCCATAAGTGAAAAGATAAGGAGGTTCCCTGGTGCATCCACAAGACCGACTACCTTTGATGACTGAATCCTTCCACCTTCATATTCCCTGATTGCAGAAATAACCTTCACATTCTCAAGTGAATCTGAACTTAATATCCTTACCTCACCCGGGGAATAGTTACTCATTATCAGGTATTTACCATCCTGACTGATTGTGCCTCCAATAGATTCATTTCCTCCTTTTATCTTTTTTACAACTTTCAAAGTCAAAAGATCTATCTTGCTTACAAAGGCATCCTTTGAAATTACATATGCATACCTGCCATCCTTTGAGAATTTTACAGTTCCATGGTTAAGATTTCCAAGTCCTGTAACACGACCGAGCAGAGTGTGTTTTGAAGTGTCCAGTACTGTTATACTCCCTGTCTCCCTCTCAACAATAACCATCAGGGCTGCAGTACCATAAGAGGTGTCTTCTGCAAAAGAGAGGGTATTAAGAATGTTAATCAAAAGAAATAACAATATTATTTTCAAAAGAAATGATTGTTTCATCCAAAAATCCTCTCCCATGTTGTAGGGACAGACCTTAAGGTCTGTCCCTACGTCAGATGCATTATCATTTTATAATATCCCGATTTCTATATCCGTAAGATAACATCCCGGGTCTTCTGCCCATATGTCATTGTATGCATGCTCCGCCCTCGCCCTGTAATTACCGGCACATACCTCAAGGAATTTACATGACTGGCATCTTCCTTTAACCCATTTTGCCTTGTTCTTGAGACCTTGCATAACAGGGTCGCTTGTATCTACCCATATATCACTGAATCGTCTTTGCCGTACATTCCCGAAGGAGTAGTGACTCCAGAACTGATCTGCGTGGACCTCGCCGGTATTGTCTATGCATCCTATAGCTACACCTGAGCTATTACCACCCCTCATCTTGAGTAGTTCGTATATCGTCTCTCCTTTAAGAGGATTGTTTTCTGATACCTTGAGATATAGATAAACCCCATCAGCATCATTATTGCCAGTCAGGATTTCCTTCTTTATACCCCTTTTGTAAAATTCAATGGTCTTTTTAAATATAAAGTCCATTGCATCTCTTGTCTCAGAATGAGATAGATCATAATCAGTTATCCCCTTGCCTCTGCCTGAGTAGACAAGATGGGAGATATATATACGAGGTATCCCTTCAACTTCTGAAAGATTAAAAATACCCGGCAGTTGTGTAAGTGTTATCTTGCTTAAAGTCATGCGGATTCCGGTATGTACACCTTCATCCCTGAGATTTCGTAAGCCATTCATGGCATTCTGATACGCCCCGCTCAATCCCCTTAATTTGTCGTTTACCTCCTCAGTGCCATCTATACTTACACCGACATAGGAAAAACCTGTCTCCCTGATAATCTTTGCCATTCCTTTATTAATTAATACACCATTTGAAGATAGCACGCACCTGATACCTTTACCTCTTGCATAAAGTGCAAGAGTAAAGACATCCTCTCTCAAAAGTGGTTCACCACCGGAAAAGATTATTACAGGGACCTTGAACTCTGCAAGATCATCAATTACAGACACAGCCTCTTTTGTTGAGAGTTCATTTGGATATTCCCTGTCAGTAGAGTTGGAATAACAATGGGCACACTTGAGATTACACCTCTTTGTAATATTCCATACAACTACAGGATGTTTTTCTGCGGCAAATTGGAGAAGTCCGGGGTCAGGACAAAGCCCTCTTTTTTCCGGGCTGCTTCTTCCGATTCTCTTTGAGATTTCATTTGCCTCAAATAGTAATTTTGTTACACCAAGCATGGATAAAACTCCTCCGGAAATTATAATGATCAATAAATATCATTCATAGTATTATGAACATTGAAGTGACCTGTTGGTGTCACCAGCCAATCCCCTTTAATCCTCTTCTTCTCTTTCAGGGTCTTATCATCGAAGACTACAAGTTCTCCATTCTTATCCCATACAGCGACCCAGACCTCATCACCATCTTTATTGTAGTCAAAATGCACGACCCTGCCTCTGTCAGATGCCTGCCAGCACTTTGGTTTATCATCAAGTTTATCTATATCGTATACACATATACTCTGACGTATTTTATCATCAGAATTAAGCGGGTGATCAACCCATAAATGTCTGGAATTTGGGTTGGTTTTGATAAACAGGCTGCCACCGCCGAGGGTTTCCAACTTCCTTACAACCTTCCATGCATTTTCCGGATGACCCTGCGGGTCACTCCCCCACACAGCTATTACCCCTTCTCCGAGATGAGGAGTAGCTGTAACAGGACCGTACTGCGGGTCTACCCAGTTTGCGCCTCTGCCAGGGTGCGGCTTGTTTCCTGTTTCAAAGATACTCGCAAGTTTTTTTGTCTCAGTATCTACAACAACCATCTTATTTCTCATATTTGCTGCAACCATGAAGTATCTCTTTGTTGCATCCCAACCGCCATCATGCAGGAACCGTTCTGCCTCTATCTGTGTAATTGACAGATTCTTTAAATCCGAGTAATCAACAATCCATATTTGTCCTGTCTCTTTAATATTGATAATCCATTCAGGGTCATGGTGAGATGCAACAATGGAGGCAACCCTCGGCTCAGGGTGATACTCATTTGTGTCATAAGTGTAACTCCTGGTTCCTACAATCTTTTTAGGTTCCAGGGTATTACCGTCAAGGACTATAAAGTGAGGAGGCCAGTAACACCCAACAACAGCGAGTTTATCTTTGAAATTACCCTTAGTTCCACTATATTTGCTCACATCTATACTCCGCGCATCATGGCAGGTCTTTATTGCTGCAACCCTGTCAGGTTTTTTCATCCACAGATCAATGAGGGTTGTAACACCATCCCTTCCAATAGAGTAAAAATATCTGCCGGATGCGGATGATCTTAATATATGTACAGCAAATCCAGTATCTACAATAGAGACAAGTTCCTTTGTATCTCCATCTATAATGGCAACCTTACCAGCATCCCTTAATATCACTCCAAAGAAGTTCTGCCAGTTCCTGTTATGTTCGGGCTTTTTTAATCTTTGTTCTACAGGGACAATAAGATTCCATGTTTGTTTTATATCATTCAGTGACATCTCAGGAGGAGTGGGTGGTTCAACCTGGAGAAATTCTGCAACCTCATGGATGTCATTATCAGATAATATCCCTTTCCAGCCAGGCATTCCTCCTGGTGTACCATTGGCAATAAATGCCTTGATAGCATCCAGGTTATAATTTTTCTCTTTCATTCTTTTGTCAGTTATATCAGGGCCTGTAGCGCCTTTTCGTAAGATTCCGTGGCATCCTGCGCATCTGTCGAAATATATCTGTTTTGCCACCTCTAATTCGTATGGAACATGAACAGCCATAACAGGATAGAAATCTGAAATGAGAATAACGGAAAGGATTGAAGTGATTGTTAGAAGAATAAGCTTATAAATATTATTCTTCATATCAAAGCCCTCCTTATTTAAACTTCAGACAAAATAACGGACCCTTATCTTTTTATACTCCTTTTCACTGAAGAGATAATCATATTCTTTTACACCTGCACTCTGTGACATTACATTGAGAATACCGAGGCATTCTTCTGTTGTGCGGGCATGGACCATGGTAAAAATATTATATGGCCATATGGGTGGTTGAGGAGGGCGTTCATAACAGTGACTGACGGCCTGAAAAGCTGCAAACTGGTTTCCAACCTTTTCAACATCATCTTCGGGTACATTCCATACGGCCATTGCATTTGCCTTGAACCCGGACTCTCTGTGACGTAAGACAGCAGCAAAGCGCCGCATGCGTCCCTCATTAATAAATTTATTTGCAATGGAAAAAAGTTCTATCTCTGTTATTCCAATACGGTCTGCAATTCCCCTGAAAGGAGACTCTTCTATCAGGATGTTTTCCTGTAATTCCCTGATTACCGCAATCTCTATATCTGTTAGAGGAGAAAGGTGTAATTCCACCTTTGTCTTTTTCCGGGAGTTGCCGGGCTCTGTTGCCAGTGGATTTCTGCTCCTTGTGACATCAAGCCTTACATTGAGCTTAAACATCCGTAATGCCGGGAGGGTAAGGGTAGCATGGACACTGATATCATTGGAAAGTTTTTCAACATCTGAGAGCAGATCACGTCCGGGAGGGGTTGCAATGGTAAACCAGAGATTAAAGAGGTGAGAGCGTGCGTAGTTATGACTTACCCCGGGATGCTCATTAATCACCTTAGCTGCATCATCAATTTCTTCTTTTGGAATCTGCATGGCAATGAGGCAACTATCATAACCAAGACGCCTCGTATCAAATATTGCACTGATCTGCCGGATAAGGCCATTGGTGAATAAATCTTTTACACGATCAATAGTCTCATTTTCTGAGATTCCAATTTGCCGGCCAATTGTGTCAAAAGGTTTTGATACAAGCGGAAATTCTGTTTGAAGCAGGTCCAGGATCTTTAAATCTATTTCCTCCATTTCTGCGATCAACATCTGAATCCTCCCTGAAATGGACAAGGTTTTTTTGTGCCTCATAATTTACAACTATTATGCTAAATATGTCAATGAAAATGCAAAGTGATGAAAAATGCAAAGCGATTGCATTTCACGAAGCTTGCTGCAGAGGGCTTCAATTTTAAGGTGTTGTAATTTTGACGGTAGTTTGACATGTAAATTCTTTATTGGTAAATTTAAAATAAAACTGACTATCTGCACTGCTCACCGTAGTAAAAATTCTTACCACTTTAAGACAGTATACTACCAAATGATGGTGGGCCTTTTCCCTGTCATATAGTAAACCTTATCAATTGGTGTTAGTTCCTACATAATTGTATCCATGAGAAAGGAGGATTATCTTATGGATGAGTTAAGAAATAAGGAGACGATGTTACAGAGGCTGTCAGAGGCATACAAAAACATTATTGATATGTCGCTGGATACAATAATCTCTATGGATGAGTCAGGACAGATAACCCTGTATAACAAGGCAGCAGAGCGAATGTTCGGACATAGTCAGCATAATGCCATTGGAATGTCTCTCACAGAGCTGATTCCCGAAGAATATCGTGAGAGGCATGTAATGGGCCTGAAGAGGTTTATTGAAACAGGAGAGCATGTTTTAATAGGGAAGACAATAGAGGTCGAAGGTCTAAGAAAGGATGGCAGCAGATTTCCACAAGAACTCAGTCTTTCCGCAGTAAAGTTTGAGGATAGATGGGTATTCACAGGGATTATCAGGGATATAACCGAACGTAAAAAGGCCGAAGAGACGCTCAGGCAGAGGATAGGAGAGCTTGAGCAGTTTAAAAAGGCCGCAATACATAGGGAATTAAGGATAAAGGAGTTGAAGGAAAGGTTGAATAAGTTGGAGAAGGCGCTCCATGCTTAAAGGATTGTTGAGGTATAGATATAGAAATGAAAATAAATGTTCAGAGTAAACTCATTATTGCTTTTCTGGCTATGATTGTCCCATTCATGGCTGCATACGTTGTCAGTTATCACTTTTCAGTAACCGCTTATAATAGCGTGCACAGACTTCAGGATATCAATGGTGAATTAGAGGATCTTGCCAGCTTACAGGTCTATATTGACATGCTGCTTATGCCGGCTAATGATTACATAATAACCGTAGACCATAAGGAGAAAAAGGAGTTTAATCATCTTTCCTTAGAGGTTGAAAAGTATCTTGACCGGATTCTTAAGAGAGAACAACAAACCTTGCAGCGGGTACCAGCGAAGCTAAAGATCATCAGGGAATTAGAGGACGGATTTAATAAGATCAAAAAGATAGGATATGAGATATTCAAAATAAAGCAACCTGTGGGTTCAAATACTGCAGCAAGATTGATGAAGGATATGGATGGCATCGGTTATAATCTCATAACCTTACATATTGAGCGTTACAGGGAGATACTTAAAGGGGATTACAACAGGATTACTGAAGATGTAAATATATCATGGAGAAATTATATAATCAGCAGGTATATAGGTTTTACAATGGCTATTGTCATTGGTATCACATTTGCCATCTTTTATTCGAGATTATTTTTCAGACCGATTATGACAATCCATAAGATGGCTGATGCTATTGCGAATGGTGAGTTTAAGACAAGAATCCATATAAAGTCAGGAGATGAGTTAGAACAACTTGCCAATGCAGTAAATGAGATGGCAGCTAAGCTCGATGACTTATATTCCAATCTTGAGGGTAAAGTTCTGGAGAAGACTGAAAAACTTCAGGAGCATGTGGAGGAACTTGAACAGTTCAGAAAACTAACCCTGAAAAGGGAGTTCAGGATGAGGGAATTAAAAGACAGGTTAGAAAAGCTGGAGATGGAGTCCAGGGGCATACAGGAAGGAATGAAAAAAGAGGGGTAATACAATATGGATGATATTAACAGCCGCATATTAAAATTAGAGAATGATAACACCTTATTAAGGACAGAACTTGGGAAAAAGCTTAGCGATCTTAAGAGATTTCAGGAAATGGAATCAGAGTATGGGGAGGAACGTAAGGCGTTACTTTACATGCTGGAGGATATTAACGAGACAACTGCCAGGGCAGAGATAGCAGAGAAGGAATGGACTTCAACCTTTGATTCTATATCCGACCCTATATTTATACATGACAGTGAGTTCCACATAGTAAGGGCTAACAGGGCATACCAGGAGATTGCCGGCGTGCCATTTATCGAGATTATAGGAAGGCCATATTATAAGGTCTTCCCAAAGCTGGATAATCCGCATAAGACCTGTCTTAAAGTTCAAGAAGAAGCGGAAGAGGAAATTTCACTTGCTGACATGGGTAGAATATACAGGGTGAAATTTTATCCCATGAAATATGCCAGGAAAGAAAAGGGGCATTCTATCCATGTCTTGGAGGATATTACCGAGGTAATAAGAACAGAGCAGAATTTACAGCATGAGATTGATATAACTACACATATGCTGATGATTTCCGATGCCACCCGCAGTATATCGGATGTTGACAAGCTTATGGAGGAGGTGACCCACTGTATCACCAATATCCTGCGTTGCGATGCATCCCTTTTTTACCTGTGGGATAAAGAAAAAAATGTCTTCCGCCCCTCGCAGGAATACGGTTTGGATAGGGTCTTGATCCCTCTGTTCAGGGCGGAAGTTATAGGTAAATCAGTAGATTTTATAAAAGACGCGTTTGAAACAAAAGGGCCTTCCATATCAGATGTAACACCTGAAATAACAAAATCTATTAGTTGGCTTGGAGGGGTAAATACTGTTGTTACTATCCCTCTTATAAGCGTTAGGGAACATATCATTGGCATGATATTTGGAATTTACAAGGGCCTGGTGGAATTTACTGACAGGGATATAAAGGTCATGCAAGGGGTATCTCATCAGGTATCCATATCACTCGAACAGGCACAGCTCTACAGGGAGTCCCTTGAGAGGGCGATGGAATTGTCCCACAAGATTGAGACCATACAGGTCATGCATGACATAGACCGAAGCATCCTCTCGACTCTTGAACAAGAGGAGATTATGGAAACTGTAACGAGGATGGTGGCAAGGCTAATTCCGTGCGACAGGGTAACCATTTCATTTGTTGACAAAGAAAGAGAGGGGTTTATATGGGTCTCAGGTTTTGGAGTTACCGGAATTCCAAAAGGGGCTTTTGTCCCTTTTTGTGATACAGACGCAGGAGAAATAGTATATACAGGAAGACCACAGTATGTAGCTGATTTACGTGAGATAAAAGAGCCACTTCTTATTGAAAGGATGCTTATCGAACAAGGTTATATATCACACATAAGGGTTCCCCTTGTTGCCAAAGGTGAGATTATAGGGTTGTTGTCAGTAGGTGCAAAAAGGCCATCTGCCTATAGTTCTGATGCCCTGATATTACTTGAAAAATTTGCTGCCCAGGCAGGTGTAGCCATTGAGCATGCGAGGCTTGTCAAAGACCTTGAGGAACTCTTTCTTGGTACTGTAAAATCCCTATCCTCTGCAATAGATGCCAAATCTCCCTGGACTGCAGGTCACTCAGACAGGGTTACGAAGTATGCACTTGAAATAGGGCGTGGAATGGAGTTTTCCCAAAAGGAGTTAAAAGACCTTGAACTGGCCGGTCTTCTGCATGACATTGGCAAGATAGGGACATACGAGTCTATACTTGATAAGCCTGGAAAGCTAAACGATGAAGAGATGGAGATCATGAAGCAACACCCCATAAGGGGGGCTGAAATACTTTCACCGATAAGACAGCTTAAAGGAATCATTCCCTCCATTAAATATCATCAGGAGTTTTATGATGGTAAAGGTTATCCCGAAGGTTTAAAAGGAGAGGATATCCCTTTATTTGCCAGGATCCTTGCGGTTGCTGATACAGTTGATGCAATGTCAGCAGACAGGCCATACAGAAAGGGAAAGTCAAAAGTTTCTATCGTAGCTGAATTAAAGCGATGTTCCGGCACACAATTTGATTCGAAGGTAGTAGATGTGTTCTTAAAAATCCCGGAGTTCAGAGAAATAAGTTTCCACTCTTAGTTTGCCCATCTAATTTTAAAATAACAAAAAAACATAATAAAAAAATGCTTGACAAATATTTTGAAATGAGATAAATATTGTCTTGTTTATGAATCAGGACTATGACGGTCTTCAAATCTATTATGCAAATGTGGTAATAAGGAGGTCATAAATGTTCAGGTTAAGCAGGGCGGCAGAGTATGCAATAAGGGGAATCCTACATTTATCGATCCATTATAGTGAAAATAGGGTGATTGATATAGATAAGATAGCAAAAGCCCAGAGTATTCCTCCTGCATACCTTGCAAAGCTCTTACAGTCACTTTCAAGAAAAGGGTTTGTCAAGTCTTTTAAAGGACAAAAAGGAGGGTTTTTACTTATTAAGCCCCCAAAAGAGATTAGTTTATTTGATGTTATAGAGGCAATGGAAGGGCCGTTTTATCTGAATTATTGTCTTATTTATGAAGGTTATTGTGAGCGGGATAAGGTATGTTCTGTTCACGATGCATGGACAGAGGCACAGAGGATTTTATTGGAATATCTCAAAGGATGTGATTTTGAACAACTTGCTATTGCTGCAGAGGAGAAGCAAAGGATTATAAATGCTGTTATAACCTAATACTACAGCGTATTTTTTATCCACCAAGGACATCCCAGGTACATCGTGACCCCCTGGGGTAGATTTTAATTTCATTGCGAGTAGTTTATCAAGTTCCAAAGCTGGTAGTGTAAGTACCGCTGGATTGAAATCCTCTCCACTTGCCATCAATGTCTCCAGAGGGCTTCGATCTCCCCGATTGCTATTCTTTCGCATGAGATTGTAGTATAGACCATATGTGGTAGCTTTATCAAAGAACATATCACGGCTGTTGAAAGCCTCTATATCAAAGAATTCAAATTCTATCGTGTTATGCACTGTCTCAACATCAGCATTATATGTAACCTTTGGTATCTGAAAGTGCGTTGCTCCAATGGCCTCTACGGCCTTTATAAAGGCCGATTTCTCTTTAGCCTGCCAGCTTCCGATAAACTCACTCCCACCGTCACTCTGCCACACGGCGCCATCTGTCTTGACCCCCCTTGTTCTTTAACCATTCCCCTATCGTCTCTGTAAATAATGTGGAATGACTAAGAGATAGCTCATCAGAGTACCCTAAAAACATAACACCTAACTTCATATCCCTAAATGTGTACTGATACTTTGGCAGCCCCAGCCCCTTCATCTGTGGTCAGTAGACAGGGATATCATACAGATGTTTTGTATCAACACAGTTTCTCTCAAATGCACGATACTTATCCTTTATCTCCCTGAGATCGTTTCGCACCTTCTTCTTTTTCTTTCGTGGCTTTATCTTACCATGCTCCTTTAGTATCCTGCTAATTGCCCCGTGGGAGCAGGCAATATCAAAATCTCTCTTCAACTAAACCCACTATCGCTGAAACATTCCAACTTTACTAAAGCTTTGATCCGCTTCAGGGGGTCACGATGTACCAGGGCTAGAATAATTTTTTATCCACCATCAATCGAAGCCAATAGCTTTTTCCTATGTGAGCGATAGGCAACATAGTTTCTCCTTGTATGGTATCTTACAATTTCCAGTGCACGTGCAATCGTTAGTATTCTGTAGGGCAGCACTGCCGCAACCAATATCCGCGCTTGCGGCAACGTCAGTGCAGGAGTTTTTTTTAAACCGAATCCGTAGCCGGAGCAGAAAATGCAGCGCCAGGAAGACGTACGTCATGTGTCGATGCCATGCAGGCCATGAACGGTGCTCATAGTGGTCCATGCCGACCTGGCTCTTTCCATCCTGAAAGCATTGCTCTATCGGCCAGCGCATTGTGGCTGCTTTGCACAACTCAGAAAGAGGAGTATCTTCCGGCGCATTCGAGTAGGCATATTTCATCTGTCCGTCTGTGGTGCGTCTTAAAAAAAGCCAGACAGAGGACTCCTGTGGCAGTCCATTGCGGGACGGATAGACCCTGAGGCAGGCGACGTCGGCCAGGATGGGGCCTTTCGCCCCTTCGGCAAGAACCACCTTGGACCAGACACACCTTTTGGATTTGGCGATATGACCCACTGTAAACGCCTTTCCCTTCATGATGCGCGGTTTGCAGGGTCGGCGACCGTGCCCTTGATAGGGCGGCAGACCTGCGATGGGTTTATGAAGAAATGCCTGGGCGTTCGATCTAATGCCGGCAAAATAGTATTTCCCATTCGGCAATGATTCAAGGAATTTCCAGTCGGACCCGAAAGTGGCGTCACAGCCGACCCATTTGGCCGGGAATAAATTTGTCTCCTCGATTTTATCAATGAGGTCACCGGCGATTTGCGGTTTTGTCTGAAAGACAATATCTTCCGGAACCAGGTTGTCCTTGCGTCGTTGTTCCTGCT
>MHER01000202.1 GCA_001805205.1 Nitrospirae bacterium RIFCSPLOW2_12_42_9
TATTTTTTGTTGTAATGCTTCTCTATGTTGTACAGAGGGTCAATGTTATAAGATTAGGATATGAGATCGAGGATCTGAAGAAGGAGAAGAAACACCTGGATCAGATTCACAACAGCCTCCTGATTGAGAGGGCCACCCTGACGTCCACTGAACGTATTGAAAGGATAGCCACATCATATCTTCATATGAAAAGGCCGGATGATACCCAGATTGTACTGGTAAAGAAACGTGATGATAGAAACAGGACATCTCCATTTGCAAAGGCAGAGGCAGGAGAATATGAAACACCTTATACATTTAAGGTTGTGAAATTTTCTGACCGGAGGTTTTAATGCCTTATCTGAATAGTGAGGTATTCAACAGGATTAAAAGGAGACGCCTCAAAATAATGACCGGTGTAATGATAACAGGCTTTTCCTTAGTAATAGGCAAACTTGCCTACTTACAGGTCTTTAAAGGAGAGGCCCTTGCAACAAGGGCAGAAAAACAGTACAGCGAGATGATTGAGGTGGAAGGAGTGAGGGGTGTAATTTATGACAGGCTCAGGAGAGAACTTGCAGTCAACCTGGATATGCCCTCAGTCTACGGTGTCCCTTATAATATTAAAGACCCAGGTGGTGTAGCAAAAAAGATTGCTGCAGAGGTAGATTTAGATTCTAAGTTCCTGACTAATAAACTTGACAATAAAAAACAGTTTGTATGGATCAGGAGGAGGTTGTCTCCTGAGATTGTAAAGAGGCTTGAGGAGATGGATTTGAAAGGGATCGGCTTCTCGCCTGAGACAAAGAGATTCTATCCCAAGAAAGAGTTGATAGGTCATATCCTGGGATTTACAGATATTGACAATCATGGTATTGAGGGTATTGAAAGGTATTACGAGAGGTCTCTCCGGGGGAAAAAGGGGTCCATTGTCCTTGAAAGGGATGCCCACCACAAAACTGTTCTGACAAACACCCTGTTAGACCCTTTAAAGGGTGAAGACCTCATACTTAGTATAGATGAGGTAATTCAATATATAATGGAAAAAGAACTTGCGATGGCAGTTGGCAAACATAATGCAGCCGGCGGAGTCGGTATAGTTATGAATCCTTATACAGGGGAAATACTCGCCATGTCTGTGCATCCCAGGTTTAATCCAAATACACCCGGGGATTACAAATCAGGAGAGTGGAGAAATAAGGCTATTACTGACGTATATGAACCTGGCTCAACATTTAAATTCGTAGTAGCCTCAGGTATTCTCGAAGAGGGATTGATTTCACCAAATGAAATAGTGCACGATGGCAGCGGGAGTATGGTATACGGCGGTAGTGTAATACACGACCCGCACCCGGCAGGCGTGCCTCTGACATTTAAAGATGTAATAGCGCACTCAAGCAATGTGGGCACTGCAAAGATAGGTATAAAACTGGGGCAGGAACGACTGTATAAATATGCAACGCTCTTTGGTTTTGGAAATAAGACTGGAATAGACCTCCCCGGAGAGGTCAGGGGGATTTTCAGAGACCCTTCAACATGGTCAGGCCGTTCGCTCATAACCATATCTATAGGCCAGGAGATAGGGATCACCCCTGTTCAACTGATAACAGCCATGTCTGCAATAGCCAATGGAGGTTGGCTTGTAAGGCCTCACATATTATCAGGTGTAGTAAACTCTGCAGGAGAGGTGAAAAGTATAAGACCGGAGATCATCAGACGTGTTATATCTGAGGCCACGAGCAGAAAGATGACAGAAATCTTAAAAGATGTGGTAGGCCCTGATGGGACTGGAAAACTTGCAGCTACAAATGGTTTTACTGTTGCAGGAAAAACAGGCACAGCACAGAAGATAGATCCTGAGACCGGTAGATATTCCAAAAGCAAATTTATAAGCTCCTTTGTCGGGTTTGTACCTGCAGAGGCCCCTGAGATCGCCATACTTGTTGTAGTAGATGAACCAAAGGGGGTTGCATGGGGAGGCAGTGTGGCTGCACCTGTTTTCAGGAATGTTGCTGAACAGGCCCTTGAATACATGCATATTGAGCCGGAGGAACTAAAAGAGATCCCGGTCATGGCAAAGAAATAAAAATGAAGCTGACTGAATTAATAAAAGGGCTGAAATTAAACAGGATAACCGGGGATACCGGTGTAGAGATTACCGACATAACATATAATTCACGTAATGTTATGCCGGGCACGCTTTTTGTGGCCATAAAAGGGCTCAAAACAGATGGGCATAATTTCATAACAGATGCAGTAAAGGCCGGGGCAACGGCACTAATTGTTGAGAATAATCCTGTTGATATTTCACCACCACTTTCCATGCCGGTTATTGAAGTAACAGACAGCAGAATGGCCCTGGCACAGGTTGCTATAAACTATTACCGTAACCCGGCAAAAGAGATTAAATTAATCGGTGTTACCGGAACTAATGGTAAGACAACAACTACATATTTGATCAGGTCAATTTTAGAGGGGTGTAATGATAAAGTGGGGGTAATTGGCACTGTATCATATTACAATGGTAATAAAACATCTCCTGCAGAACATACAACTCCGGAGGCAGTGGAATTCCAGGGATTATTGAGGAGCATGGTTGATAACGGGTGCAAATTCGTTGTCACTGAAGTATCTTCTCATGCACTCATGCTCAAGAGGGTCCTGGGAACTGAATTTGAAACTGCTGTCTTTACTAACTTAACTCAGGATCATCTGGATTTTCATACTGATATGGAGGACTATTTCCAGGCAAAGGCCCTTCTCTTCCGGAATATGTCTTCACAAAAAAAGGTTATTATTAATATTGATGACCCATATGGAAAACGGTTAATGGGGATGACAAAGGGCATTGTGTTATCTTATGGGATCAACAGTGATGCAGACATACAGGGAAGGGATGTCAGCCTGAAAATGGATGGTATAGAATTCAGGGTCAGGACGCCGGCGGGAGATATACACATAAAATCCGGGCTTGTTGGTATTTATAATGTCTATAATATACTCGCTTCTATAGGTGTGGCACTGTCACAGGATATCCCTCCTGATAAAATATCCGCAGGTATATCATCACTCATTTCAGTGCCGGGTAGATTCGAGAAGATAGATAGTGGTATGGGTTTTGTTATAGTTGTAGACTATGCACACACAGAGAATGCCCTGAGACTGCTCCTTGAGGCAGCACAAGGTTTTACAAAGAGGAGGATCATAACCCTGTTCGGTTGCGGAGGGGACAGGGACAGGGGGAAAAGGCCGCTTATGGGAAAGGCTGCGATGGAGCTGAGCGACTATGTGATAGTTACATCGGATAACCCGAGGACAGAGAACGCGGAAAAGATCATAGAAGGGGTATTGACAGGGATCAAAGATGCCATGAAAAGTGGTAAAATAAGGGCATCCGGATATAAAGTGATTCCTGACAGAAAGACAGCTATAGAAGAGGCAATAAATATAGCTAAGACAGGTGACCTTGTTGTGATAGCAGGTAAGGGTCATGAATGTTATCAGATTATAGGTAATGAAAAATTTCATTTTGATGACAGAGAAGAGGCAAGAAAGGCCATTATGAGGAGAAGGAATAAATTATCATAATAGGTCAGGCATCTTGCCTGACGATAACAAAAGGAATTGTATATGTTGACCATTGATGAAATAGTTAAATCTACAGGCGGGCAACTGCTAAATGGAACACCTGACCCCCCAGTCTCCGGCGTATCAATAGACTCGCGTACGATTAAAAACGGAGATATATTTGTAGCGATTAAGGGTGATGTATTTGACGGACATGATTATATAGAGGATGCAATTAAAAAAGGTGCCCGGGGTGTAATTATCAAAGAAGGACATAAGATTTCTGATTACATTCTGGAAAAGGTCAGCAAGGATAAGGTTATCCTTAGTGTCAAGGATACTATGACCGCACTCCAGGAGATGGCAAGATACTACAGGAATAAATTCCACCTCCCTGTTGTTGGAATAACCGGAAGCAATGGTAAGACCACAACAAAGGAGATGATATGGTATATCATGAGCCATAAGTTCTTAGTGTTAAAAAATGAAGGAAATCTTAACAATCACATTGGCGTACCACTTACTCTCTTTAGACTAATATCATCACACAATATGGCTTTAATAGAAATGGGTATCAGTGACAGGGGAGAGCTTACGAGACTATGCGAAATTTCTGCTCCCACAGCAGCGGTCATCACGAATATCGGGCCGACTCATCTTGAGAAACTTGGACGCATAGAAAATGTTGCAGAGGCCAAAAGTGAGATCCTCGATTTTATAAAAAGTGATGGTGTCTGTATTTTAAACAGGGATGATACCTTCTTCGATATATTCAAGGCCAAGGCCTCAGGAAGAATAATAAGCTTCGGGATGTCCAGTGCTGCGGATGTGTACACAGAGTCCGCTGAGATTGCTCAGGATGGTAAATCCATTGACAGCATGACATTCAGGCTCATATGTCCCCTTGGTGAGGTGGATATTAATATGCACGTTATCGGTCTGCATAATCTCTATAATGCATTGTGTGCTGCAGCCACTGCATGTGCATTAGGAACCCACATCGAAGATATAAAATATGGACTTGAAAAATTTACCCCGGTTAAAATGAGAAGTACTATTGAAAAGATCAGCGGGATATATGTAATTAATGACACATATAATGCAAATCCTGCGTCCATGGTTGCAGCAATAGATACGCTGAAGACTATTAAAGAAGGAAAAAGGAAATATGCAGTCATAGGCGACATGTTGGAATTGGGAAAGAACACAACCACAGCCCACCGTGACCTGGGCATTTATATCGCAGGTGCAGGGATTGATGGATTATTGGCAATCGGAGAGTTTGCTGAAAATGTGGCTGATGGCGCAATAAGTGCGGGTATGGATGAGAATAAGGTTATGGCGTACAAAGATTTTGCAAGGACACTGGAGAAGATAAGGCTCTGGCTCAATGCAGGAGATATCCTGCTGGTAAAAGGGTCAAGAGGAATGAAAATGGAAAGGATAGTTGAGGGTTTGAGGGAAACTTTAGGCTGATGATATATTATCTTTTGTATTCGCTCCATGAGTATCATTCCTTCTTCAATGTCTTCAGATACATCACCCTAAGGACTGTGTATGCTGTTCTGACTGCGCTTATTTTATGTCTTATAATAGGGCCGTATATGATAGAGTCTCTGAAGAGATATCAGATAGGTCAGTATGTAAGGAATGACGGCCCTAAACATCACTTATCAAAGGCAGGCACCCCAACCATGGGTGGTCTTCTGATTATTATGGTCGTGTTGATCGCCACTCTTTCATGGATAGATCTGTCAAATGTATATGCCTGGCTTGTCTTATTAGCACTCGTTGGTTTTGGAGCTATAGGTTTTATTGATGACTACCTGAAGGTTGTAAAAAAGAAATCAGATGGATTAGCCGGAAGATATAAATTTTCTCTCCAGATAATCGTTGCATCGATAATTGCAGGCATACTATACTACCTTCCCGTATATTCAACACAACTAAGTGTGCCGTTCTTTAAAAACTTTAACCCTGACCTTGGATGGTTCTATATTATATTCGTTATATTTATAATCGTAGGTGCATCAAATGCAGTAAACCTGACAGACGGCCTGGACGGCCTTGCAATAGGCCCAACAATAGTTGCTGTAATGGTTTATACAGTCATCACATATGTCTCAGGACATGCAAAGATCGCAGATTATCTGCTTATCCCATTTATTAATGGTTCAGGCGAACTGGCTATTCTCTGCGGGTCTGTATTCGGTGCAAGCCTCGGGTTTCTATGGTTTAACACATACCCTGCATCTGTTTTCATGGGGGATGTGGTATCACTCCCTCTTGGCGCTTTGCTTGGTGCAGTTGCAGTTATATCAAAACATGAGCTGCTTCTTGTTATAGTCGGGGGAATTTTTGTTGTTGAGACAGTCTCTGTCATATTCCAGGTATTATCTTATAAGATAAACAGAAAGAGGGTCTTTTTAATGGCCCCGTTACACCACCATTATGAGCTTAAAGGGTGGCAGGAACCAAAGATCATTGTACGCTTCTGGATCATTGCGATTATTTTAGGGCTTGTGGCTCTGAGTACTTTAAAACTGAGGTAATAAGACAACATGCTTAATCTTAAGAACTACAGGGTACTTATAGTTGGTCTTGGTAAGAGTGGTATTGCAGCCTCGCGCCTTCTCACCCGCAGCGGCGCTAAAGTAACAGCTACTGACAACAGGCAGTTAGAGGAGCTACCGGCTGAGGCATTGGCACTTTCATCTCTCGGCGTAGAAATAGAGGCAGGTACTCATAGTACGATAAATTTTCTTTCAGCAGACCTTATCATATTGAGCCCCGGTGTTCCGGGTGATATATCACCACTAATGAAGGCGAGAGAGAAGGGTATCAAGATCATTGGAGAACTTGAACTTGCCTGTCAATACCTCGATATCCCGCTGATAGCAATCACAGGCTCTAACGGTAAATCCACAACAACCACCCTCATTGGAGAGATAATAAAGACAAAAGGGGATAATGTTTTTGCCGGAGGAGATTTAGGAACTCCACTCAGTGAATATATACTTTCCGGAATAAAATCAGATTGTGCTGTGGTTGAGGTGAGCAGTTTCCAGCTTGAGACCATTGAAAAGTTCAGTCCTTATATCTCGATACTCCTTAATATTTCCCCCGATCACCTGGACAGGTATCATGATATTAAAGACTATGTTAATGCCAAGTTCAGGATATTTGAGAATCAGGATACCTCTGATTTTACCATTATAAATGGAGATGAACAGTGGTATGAAGATGCATTAAAAATGGCCAGGGGGAAGGCAATCCCCTTCAGCAGGAAAAAGTTAATTAAAAATGGTGTTTATATTGATAATGGGAAGATGCTATCTTCTATAGAGGGAAACAGCGGGGAGATAATAAATATCTCTGAGATCAGAATAAAGGGTATACACAACCTGGAGAATGCAATGGCAGCATCGGCTGCAGCATTGGTATGGGGGTGCAGCAGGGATAATATTGCAAATACCTTGAGAGAGTTTTCCGGTCTTGAACACAGGCTTGAATTTGTAAGGGAAATAAGTGGTGTGAAATATATTAATGACTCAAAGGGAACAAATGTTGGTGCTGTAATCAGATCAGTTGAGGGATTCAATGAGCCTGTCCTTTTGATAGCCGGAGGAAGGGATAAAGGGAGTGACTTCACACCCCTTAGACCACTGGTAAAAGAAAAGGTAAAGAGATTGATCCTTATTGGTGAGGCAAAAGAGAAGATAAAGGCTGCGGTAGGAGACCTGACAGACACTGTACTATCAGGCTCACTTGAAGATGCCGTACATATTGCCTGTAAAGAGGCTGTAAGGGGGGATGTGGTGCTCCTCTCCCCTGCATGTGCGAGTTTTGATATGTTCAGAAATTTTGAAGAACGTGGAAGGATATTCAAGGAGATAGTATGGAGACTTCCGCAAACACAATAAAATATATTAAGAAAGACAGATTACTCCTGGTTGTGGTTTTTGGTCTTGTAGCATTAAGCCTGATTATGATATATAGTGCCAGTGCAATTATGGCCATGAGAAATTACGGAGACTCCTTTTATTTCCTCAAGAAACAGATTATATGGGCAGTAATATCTGCCACTGCTATGCTGCTGATATCACGTATTGATATGGATATATGGAAAAGATATTCCTTCCTGCTCATCGCTGTATCCTGCATATTACTCGTGCTTGTATTAATACCGGGCATTGGCTCTAAAATAAACAATGCAAAACGATGGTTCAGGATCGGACCCATCTCCTTTCAACCTTCTGAGTTCGCTAAATTATCTGTAATAATTTACCTGTCCTCATATTTAATAAGGAAAGGTGAGAAGATAAAAGAATTATCTCACGGGTTTCTGCCTCCTCTGGTAGTTGCCGGCCTGATATCCGGACTCATTGTTGTGGAACCGGACTTTGGCGCTGCCTTTGTCATTGGAGCAGGAACAGGTATTATGCTCTTTATAGGAGGTGCCCGCCTTATACATATCTCCGGTCTTTGCCTGGCCTTTCTTCCGGTTGCAATATTACTTGTTAAAAATATGGAATACAGGTGGAACAGGATCAAGGCCTTTATAAATCCATGGGAGGACCCTTCAGGTGTTGGGTATCAGATAGTTCAATCATTTTATTCCTTTGGCAAGGGAGGCCTGCTGGGTACGGGTGTTGGAGAAGGACGTCAAAAGCTATTTTTCCTCCCTGAGGCCCACACAGACTTTATATTTGCAGTAGTTGGTGAGGAGCTGGGGTTTGTCGGGAGTGTTTCTGTAACCATACTTTTTATTTTCTTCCTCTGGAGATGTCTCAAGATAATAAACAAACACCGGGGGTCATTTGAGGGATATTTAGCAACCGGAATCTCCCTCTTCTTCGGAATACAGATATTAGTAAACCTGTTTGTGGTAACAGGCCTGTTTCCAACAAAGGGTCTTGCCCTCCCCTTTCTAAGTTTTGGAGGAACATCCCTTCTGACAAATATGATCCTGGTGGGTATTCTATATGCAATATCCGGCCGGTCAACAGTAATATCTCAGATGGAAATGAATGGTTATAACTGGAAGTTTTCACGAAAGATGTGTAACCTGCTGCCATTAAACAGGACAGGGAAAAACAGATTAACAGGTCAGGCTTCCAGCCTGACAGAGTCAAGCAAAATGCTTGACCTGTAATATAAATTGTTTAATAGTCAAGCAAAATGCGAGTATTGATAGCAGGAGGAGGCACCGGCGGACACCTTTATCCTGGCATAGCAGTTGCTGAGGAATTTTATAAACAGGACAGTAAATCTGAGGTGTTGTTTGTGGGAACAGAAAAAGGGATAGAGACCAGGATATTGCCAAAACAGGGATATAAATTGGAGACAATCCCATCAGGCGGGTTTATAAATAAAGACCTTTTCGCAAAGATGATCTCCGGTGTAAAAATAGTGAGTGGATTTATAAGATCATTCTCCATACTGATGAGATTTAAACCGGATGTGGTCATAGGTGTTGGCGGATATGCATCTGTACCCATGATGTCTGCTGCAGTAATGCTTAGATTTCCTACTGTAATATTAGAACAGAACCTCTTTCCCGGTCTGGCAAACAAGGTGTTATCCAGGATAGTGGACAGGGTGATAGTGGCATTTGAAGGTTCAAAAAAGTTTTTCAGGAGAGATGTGAATGTCTTTGGTAATCCTGTGAGACAGGTCATAATACAGAATGAGTATAAACCGGGGGGGACATTTACAGTCTTTGTCTTTGGGGGCAGT
>MHER01000203.1:0-9265 GCA_001805205.1 Nitrospirae bacterium RIFCSPLOW2_12_42_9
CAAGATTAAACCTAAAAAGTTTCATGGCGATTGGAATTACACTATTTCAAACAATGAAAATTAATATAGTTGACCAAGTTATTTATGCGCAGCCCCTAAGGTAAATCTTGCGACAGGCAGGAGCAATCTGATATTGGATTGCCGGATACTCAATGGCAATCCGGAGGATTCAACAATCTATACAGGGGTTCTTGATAATATCCATGTGAACTACGGGATAGTGCCGAGGGATGTGGTTACTGATGGTGGATATGCTTCAAAAGACAATGCCCGGTCAGCGCAGGAGAAAGGGATCATCAACATTGTTTTCAACAAGATAACAGGCTCATTGAAGAACATAGTACAGAGCACGAATATTGAGACACGGCTGAAGAAATGGCGCAGCGGTATTGAGGCAGTGATCTCGAACCTCAAAAGAGGGTATGAATTGTTCCGGTGCGAATGGAAAACAAGGGAAAGATTCGATGCAAAGGTGTACTGAAACGTAATTGTCTACAACATCCGGGTTATGGCGGGGGTATTTCTTGCGAAGATGCGAACTCAGATGCAATGATCGGAAGGAAACGTACCCGACAAGAAAAGTTTTGAGGGATACCTATGCCCCAAATCGGGAAAAAAATGGCGCATATCCTGTTCATGAGCAAGTGAGCACAAAACACCGGGGAAATGTCTGGACTTCTGGTGACGTTTCATGTCTGGAAATCAGAAAAACGTGAGTTTATACACAGACTCTATTTAGTGCGCCATCCCATTTGAGGTGATTTAATTGAAAATCCTTATGGTATCCACAAACCAGGAAAAGTCCCCATTTCCGGTAGCACCTGTAGGTGCACTCTGTGCCTGTTCTGCTGCAGAACGGGCAGGATATGATGTCGATTTTATTGACATGATGTTTGTTAGACACCCAGAACGTATCCTCACATCGAAAATCCGAACAGGTAATTATAATGCCATTGGTTTCAGTATTCGCAATCTCGATGATTGTATCTTTGCAACCCAAAAAAGCTATTTTGACGATATAAAAAAGATGGTTGAGTGTGTACAAAGATTAACGAAAGTTCCTCTGATCCTGGGCGGGAGTGGTTTCTCTATCGCACCATACGGTTGGCTAAAGAGGCTAAATGCCAACTACGGCGTTGTTGGTGATGGGGAGAATGCCTTTGTAGAACTCCTTAACTCCCTTGAGACGAATCATTCCCCAAGGGGACTTGCCGGCATACTCTGTAATGATGAGCATCTCTGTGACAAGAAAGGGCTAATTAAGCCGTCGCCTGTCACCAACATGGACCATGTTTATTCCCCCTCACATGAGAAATGCTTATACAAACAATATCTATGCAGGGGTGGATTTGTAAGCGTGCAGACGAAGCGAGGTTGTCCGTTTAAATGCATATACTGTGTCTATCCGTTATTGGAGGGGGGGGACTATCACCTTCGATCACCGGAACATATTGCAGATGAAATATCGACTTTGACTCATGAAAGGAACTCCACAAGTTTTTACTTTACGGACAGTGTATTTAACACCCCTCGTAAACATGCACTTGCGGTCTGTAAAAAGCTGGCTCGGAGAAGGCTACCAATTAAATGGATGGCTTACTGCAATCCTGTAGGGTTTGATATTGAGATGGGGCGTGCCATGATAGCAGCAGGATGCGTTGGGGTTGAGTTCGGCCTTGATGTCGCTACACCCAAAATGCTGAAGAAGATGGGGAAACCCTTTACCCAATCCGATATCAGGAATTGTTTAAAGTCAGCTTCGGATGCAGGCATTCCATTTGCCCTACACCTCCTCTTCGGTGGCCCCGGGGAGGACATCGATGATATCCATGAGACACAACGTTTTATTGATTCCTGTGCAGCACCTAATGCTGTATTCGCCTTGATGGGAATCAGGATTTATGAAAATACCCCAATAAAAGAAATCGCCCTGGCAGAAGGAATTATTACTGAACATACGGACCTTTTCAAACCTGTATTTTATATATCCAAGGAACTGGGGGGAAGTCCGATGAAGGTACTCGATGAAATTGCAAAAGAACGCCATATCTGGTCTACCCCGACTGATTGGTCGAGAATAACCATGCGCGTAATACAAAAACTCATAAACCGTATAGGAGTTCATCCGCAATGGCGAAACATTCAAAACTATGGAAAATACCTCAGAAGATGAACTATAACACATTGGGTATGCTGGTTTCATATAGATTTTTATGTGTGTTAGTTAAAAATTAAAACCGGACTATTTAAAAATTAAAACCGGACTCTCTTAAGAGTTAATAATTTGCTCTTTTCAGTTCTGAACTTTTAACTTTTTGAGTTCCAACTAATTTTCTATTATGCCAGAATCTGATTTCTGTCAGCCCTGTTTCTTCATCCGGTATCATTCTAAGCTCAACCCTCTCATAAGAATCTACACCAGGCACTTTCAATTCCTTTCCATCAATTGAGATTTTTCTGTAAGCATCAGTAGTCCTTTCATCCCTGATAGAGAATATATCCTTTGTTGATTCGTAAGGCGCCGGAACTTTAAAAGGACGAAAGAGGGACTTCCCACCTTGTATTGCATTCTCAAACCGTACTACCGGTACCTCTCCTGTAACGCTATGCACCTGATGGTTATTATAACGTTTGACTTCGTAGGCCAGTACCTCCCTTGCTCCCTCTATCGTCCGGATATTCTCTCTTGCACAGGTCCTGACAATCCTGTCCTGAAGCCACCTATAAGGTCTTTCTATCTTACCCTTAGCTTGTGGTGATAGGGCATAGTTAACTTTAACACTGCACTCAATTAATATCTGTTTCCACTGAGGATCACTCTCATCAGTCTTAAGATTATGTTTCATCCAGATAGAATCTCTCCTCTCTACAAAACGAAATATTGAATGATTATCTACATAATACGAAAACGGAAACCCATGTTTTAACCATACTGACTCAAGTGCTACAACATGCCTCCATGTAGTTTCTCTCTCCACTATGTCTGCATAGAGCATGTAACGGCTATAATCATCTATGCTTGTTATCAAATACCATAGCTCATCAGTATATGGAGACCAGCGATGATGGGACGAATCGTGCTGAATCAGTTCTCCGGCATAATTTGTTAATACTTCATGGTCATGAGCTTTTCTCTCAGGTCGTGGGATGTAAAAACCGTTTTTTTCGCCCTGCCTATTATTGTAGGGACAGATACCTCCTGCTGGTATTTCTTTATCATCTGATCCCGTACATAACTATAATTATAAAATCTGACAGGTATGGTCATATCATCAATCAACCCCTTCTCAATGCTTAGCTCCTTTAGAATATTCCCTTCAATCTCTTCACTAATCTTCCTTGTTTTGGCCTTACGACTATATTCAATAGTAAACTCCTCAGGATTTCCTTTATACTGCTTAACCAACTCAAAAAACTGACTTCGTTTTAACTCCAGCAAACGCATCACCTGTTCAGAGCTGAGTTCCTTCTTAACATACCGAGCTAATATCATTTTTACTTGTTCATTGATAAACCGTTTGTGTATCTGTCTTGTCATCTTTCTCCTCCATGATAATTATTAAAGTCTTATATCCTATCATAGAGTTCATTCTCAGAGTCCGGTTTTAAATTTTAAATCACCTTAAAATAGTCCGGTTTTAAATTTTAACTAACAATAGATTTTTATGTGAGACAATGGGAATAACGCATACCAGTTGGCATGATAGTTGACAAACAAGCAAATTTCGGTTGACAAAAAAATACCTTTTGGCTACCATATCCTAAAAAAGCAAATTCATGGCCCTCTATCGGGCAGTAATTTCTCACTCCGGAGATTTCATCCCAAATAACATTAAAAGATGTTAGTGCCGGAAGACAAGATAGAGGCAAACGTTAGATGATTTTAATACTCAGGTTATTAAAGGAGGCAAAACATGTTGAGCGGAAAACGGACTTTCATATTGATAACTACTCTGATGATGTTTGGCGGTTGCAGTCATTATTATGTTCCGGATGCATCGACCTTTAAACTGGATGCGATAAAAGAATTTTCATCATCCAATTCTATTTCTATCTTGAATGCTCAGACTTCTACCAAAAATGTGTTACTGGCTACAAACATGGGGCATCGCTTTTACGGCAATCTGCAAAGCTGGACAGAAACAGCAATAACCATTACCCAACGGGAATTAATAAACAGGGGAATGAAGATTGAGAAGGACGTGCCAAAGATATTGAATTTGTCGATTGAGTCCGCAGAAGGTACGTTTGGCGCATGGGTTCTGCGCTTTGAAATTACGTTAAAAGTCGAGACCGGAGATGGCTATGTCCAGACGTATCTGGGAGATAACCGTTCGCCGGCCACTCTCTATCGGGCCGCCGATGGCGCAGTGATGCGGGCCGTAGCGGAGATGCTAAAAGATGAACACATCATTGCCTACCTGGTTAACTAACCGGAGTCCGGCTATTTCAGATGTTTGTTGACATTGACAATAGGAAACAGAAATGATATTTGTGGCCGTTTGATATAAGATACTCTGTATCAGTACCCGGTTAATTATTAACAAGAAGTATAATTATGCGGGAAAAAATTATATTCATCTGTCTGCTGATCACCCTTATTATTTCCCCTTCTGTCTCCTTCGGGGCATTCGGTGTAAAGTTAGACTATTTAATACCTGCTGAAGAAAATGCATATGGACAAGGGTTTTGGGATTATTATATGGAGGATTTAGGGGGATATAGCAGTGGTTTTGGCTCCCCTAAAAACGGGCTGTTTATGACCAACTTTTATGGTAATACAAGATGGCCCAGTGGTTTTGGGCTTGATTATGGAGGAAAGACACCTATAATAATTTATTTGAATGCAAAAAAATATATTGATTATGGTTATGATACTTCATGGGAAGAAACAACATTTACAAAGATTGTATGGCACTTCTTTTATATCTCGGCACGGTATAATATTCCATTGTCGGTATCACCCTACTTCGGTGGCGGTTTATCCGGATATTATGTGAATGCTGAATATACGTCGACTGAAAGTACCTCGCATGATAACCAACAGGTAGTTCCAGGTATTCATGGTTTTGCTGGGATACAGTTTTTTCACAAGAGGAAGGTTCATCTCGATCTTGAATTACGATATGAAGTGACATCAGATTCGGATAGCACTATA
The DNA here is from genome assembly GCA_001805205.1 of Nitrospirae bacterium RIFCSPLOW2_12_42_9. Lineage (GTDB taxonomy): Bacteria > Nitrospirota > 9FT-COMBO-42-15 > HDB-SIOI813 > HDB-SIOI813 > HDB-SIOI813. The sequence goes on from MHER01000203.1 coordinate 5,159, forward strand.
GAAAATGCAATTGCTCCATACAATGATGGAGGTAACCTCGGAGGGTTATCTTTTTTGATAGGGGCCTCATGGTAGTAAATTAATCCAGGCCCCTGCCTCATAATTTTGGTCGAATGAGGATTGAACAGGTATATCAATCTGTTTACTTTATAAACCAGGGAGGACGGCCATGAAAAAACTAATCATTTTTTTATTACTATTTACCACAGCAATCTTTATTTCAAATACGATGTACGTGGATCGAGGGTATGCTGAAGTAGATCGTTCTTCGGAAGTTGACGAGTATATCACGATGCTGAAATCAGACAACATGGAACAAAGGATAAACGCTGCTAAACGGATTACCCGATCAGGATTAACCGATTCAAAATTATTCGACCTGATCCGGGATAACCTTTTGAACGGATATCAGTCGCATACTGATAATCCAAAGCACAATGACGAAATGGCCTGGTTATGCAAGGCACTGGCATCATCCGGAAATCAAGAGTATAAAGAAGTGCTGAAAAGAGTGGCAGACTCAACAAAAGATGAAAAACTTGCAAGATATGCCAGGCAAAGCATGGAACAAATTGATGAATATGCAGAAAGGAATAAAATAATTTCAGATACAAAAAATGTTGTACCTGGCCAGTCACCGGAGGTTACCAAATTAATCAACATGCTGAAATCAGATAATATTGCACTAAAAAAGGATGCAGCTAAAGAAATCTACAGGGCGCATTTTACCGAGCATAATCTTTTTGAGGTTGTTAATGAAGAGCTGCTGAAGGGATATCAACTCAATGCCTCCGATAAAAACCATGTGGATGCAATGGCATGGCTATGCAAGGCACTGGGGGCATCCGGTATGCAGGAATATAAAGCAACATTAGATAATATAACCAATACATCATCCAGCGAAACCCTCAGGAAATATGCCAAACAGGCCCTTGATATGATTAAATAATAAGGCTATTACAGCCATGTTAAAGAGAATATTGCTTGTCAAACCGAGGGCTGCGGTTCATACCATTAACAAGCTAAAGCCATTCATATTTCTTGAGCCATTAGAACTCGGATACCTGGCGGCCTCAGTATCTGAAGGACACTAGACTCGTATCCTGGACCTCCGCCTTACCTCAAGACCGGATCAAACCTTCGAGAAAGAGCTGATGCATTACAGACCCGATATCGTCGGGATCTCTGGCTATACCCATGAGGTGTCAATGGTAAAAGACCTGGCTAAGATTGTTCGTAAGGTATTGGGCAGGACATTAATTGTTGTGGGAGGACATCATGCAAATGTATTACCCAATGATTACAATAAAGATTATATTGATGCCATCGTCCGAGGGGAAGGATGCGCGCCATTTCGTGAAATCATAGAACACTCTGCTGCAGGTAAAGATTTTCATGGAATTCAGAACGTAATGGTACCCGGGGAAATGTTCGATGAAAAAGGGGCATCTAAGGTCCCCTTGTTCCCTGATCCTTCAGACATTCCTGCCCCACGACGCGATCTGTGGGACAAGAATAGATACCGGTGCGTATGGGTAAAAGAAGGTCACAATAACTGGGAGACGATGTTTCCCCCTGTTGCACTGGTCCGCACTTCCTATGGATGTGTGATGACCTGTTCTTTCTGTGTGGTACCAACCCTGTACGGCAAACGGCATATGACAAGACCTCCTGACAAGGTAGCTGAAGAGATTGGGAATATCGAAATCGATCATATTTATTTTTGTGATGATGAAACCTTTTTGAATACCACCGCGTGCTTTACGCATCCTATATCTACAAGAGGTGTTTACGCAGGGCATATCGCGACTACCCAAGAGAACTTTGGTGATGAATCCCACAACTTATCTATATTATTTATATATGTGAATCTCATTAAAGTTAATTGTTTTCGTTATATAATTGACAAAAATAATGCTTGACTTTGTATCTCACTTCTGTTTTTATGTCCCTCATTAACCATGTGGTTAATGTCCTTGAGGCATAGGATGGGAGATAGATAAACTTAATAAAGTTATGAGGGGGAAAGATACATGAAAAAATTTCTTATTATCACCGTGTTGTCTTTATTAATCGTTTTCATTGGCCTTTCACGTGTCTATGCAATCGGGTTAGGTCCATACATCGAGTCAGGCAGCGGGAGCGGGAATTGGGAAACGATGACTGATGATTTTGATTATTCAACATCTGTTGATACTTCAAGCTTCGGTTTTGGTTTCGTTTTAGACACTTCTCCAAGGGATTCAAAGGTCTTTAATTACCGGCTCAATATCGGTTATGAGAAGCATGACATCGAATTACCTGTCGGAGGGACCATTGAACTTAACGGTCTCTCTATTGACAATACCTTTGGCTTTAGCATAGTCAGGAAAAAGAACATTCGTTTATGGCTCGGTCCTCAGATCAGGTTAGGATATTATACTGGAAATGAGGAATATTCAAGTAATTATTCAGCGGACTATACACTTTTCGCATTTGGGTTAGGACCTGTGTTGGGTGTCAATTTCGGTATGGGGTCAGTAGGGGCAATCTCTATATCGAGCGGCTATAGGTTCCTCGGGTATGCAGGAACAGAAGATTACACAATTGATTCAATCTACGTCCCAGAAGATGGAACCAATGATATCACTATTGCAGGTGGTATGGGCTTTCTCAACGCGTCGTTCCTCTTTGGCAGATAGGGCCACTTCTTTATCAAGAGAATAATTGGGGGATATTGAAAACCGACGACTCAGAGATGCTATGAGTATATTGTTGGTCAAACCAAGGGGGAGAACATGAAATATCTAAAACTTGCTTTTACTATCAGTCTGGTAGTTTTCTTTAGTGGGTGTGCGCATGTTATATCTAACGATTATGATCATTACTTAATGAACAATGAAGGCGGATACAAACTTCAATACACGAATTTAGTTGCGGAGTATGTATTAACTCCTAATACTGTCAATCACAATTACGAATTTAGGGCTGCCACAGCGGGCTACGCACATCTTTGGATTGTTAACTTCGGGAAAATGCTTGAACAGACGCTTGAATCTAAAGACGTTCAAAGTGCTTTCAATAAATTATCAAAAGCAAATGGAAACAGCTCTCCAGGAGTATTAGCAATTAAATTTAATTTACTCGATTATAAGTTTGAGGGATTTGAGGCACGGGTAAGACTACAGATAACAGCATCAAAAGACAGCTCAATTCTTTTTGATCAGACCTACTATGAAACAGGTATAAGTCAAGGCGGGAAATTATTTCTCGCTGGTACATTCGGAATGAAAAACGCAATACAACAATCAACAAAATCTGCGATTGATAGAATATTATCTCGATCCCTAAATGATATGGCATCAATAATAATAAAATAACGCATTGAAAGCATTAAGACAGATATAGTGTTGTACGGTAAAGGAACTTCTGCTTTAGGTTCGGTCCTCAGGCCAGATTAGCGTATTAGGCCGGAGATGTTGATAGTCAACAAATTTGACCCTTTATGTGCAAATAAAATTGACCCCCTGTATGAAACCTCAGAGGGTTCTCCAGATGAGGCTAAAAAACCGCAATGTGTCTGTGAATTTGTTGATGTCACTATCTGTCCCATTGTATATAGTTTTCACTGGTATTGAGGTTATAGTATAACCTTTCTTGCCTGCCTTAATTAATATCTCTGATTCTGTGTCATAATGAGAGGTTGTCAAGATTACTCTTTCAGTACCTCTGTCTTTATTGCCCTGAAACCACATTGCGTATCTGGAATCTTTCTACACTACAACCTCGAAATAATAGCTGACATAACCCTGTTAGTTAACAGTCTAAGTATTGGCATGGGAGAGGTATAATCCATACGAGAGCCAACAATAATATCTCCCGCATCATCAGCCATGGCAGCAAGAAATTCAGGGATATCCTCCAATCATGTTGTCCATCCCCATCCATTGTTATTACCCAATCGTTAGAATTTTTAAGGGCATAGCCAAAACCCCTAATAAGGGCGGCTCCTTTCCCTTTGTGGGGTTGTTGGATTACAGGAATGCCAAGTGACTTTATTTTAGAAAAAGTAGTATCTATAGAGCCATCATACACTAAGTGGATGATGGCTCTATAGATACTACTTTT
>MHER01000203.1:9274-10691 GCA_001805205.1 Nitrospirae bacterium RIFCSPLOW2_12_42_9
GATAGTAGAGAGGATGGAGTTACTGAGAAGCATAAATTCTGGCAACCTCATATAGAGGCATGGGAGCATAGCGGTGCCACTCAGTCTGATTATTGCATGGAGAGGGAACTGAGCATTAAGAGATTTGGCTACTGGAAAAGGAAGCTATGCAGTAAGAATCCGGAAGCAGTAAGCTTTGTACCTGTCTCAATCAAGAGAGCATATCCTGTATCCGTTAATGGAGGTGCATCGCTGAGATTGGTTATTGGTAATGGTTACGGTGTAGATATAGGAGATGGTTTTAACCCTGACACACTCAAACGGCTTCTTGATACACTTGGGCAGAGGGTCTGATGTTTACACCATCTTCCGGAATTAAGGTTTATCTTGCCATTGGCAATACTGATATGCGTAAGGCGATCAACGGTCTTTCAATATTGGTGGAGAGCAGCCTTTCTCTTGATCCCTTCTCCGGGAGTCTGTTTGTATTTACAAACCGCAGGCGTAATATTTTAAAGATACTCTACTGGGACAGGAATGGTTTTTGTTTGTGGCAGAAGCGGTTAGAGAAGCATCGATTCCGGTGGCCGGAGCCTGGATGTAAGGTATTAGAGATAGAGGGGCAAGAGCTTTTCTTTCTGCTTGAGGGTTTTGATTTGAGTCGAATTCAGGGTCATAAAAGACTTTCTTACACAGCTATTGCATAAAGGTTTTTAAAAGCAGAAAATCTTCTGAAAATATCGATAAAATATCAAGAAAAGCCTTGCAAATGCTGGGGATTATGCTATAATACCGTCTCAATGAAAGTGGATCTTTCAAGCCTTCCTGATGATGTCATTTCATTAAAAAATATTATCCATTCCCAGGCCATTTCATATGAGGAGTTAAAGCAGGAACACGATAGCGGGTTTAACACTTTGCAACAGAGATATACAGGCTTGGAGAGCAGCGTTAGCATACTGAAGAAAGAGAACGATATGCTCATGGAGCAGGTGCGGCATCTTAAGGCAATGCTGTATAGCCGTAAGTCTGAGAAGTCTGCTTATTACAATCAGGATCAGCTTAGTATCTTCAATGAGGCTGAGGATGTAGTTGCTGCATCTCATGAAGAGGAGAAGACAGCAGAGATTACAGTATCTACTTACACCCGTAAGAAGGGTGGCAGGAGACCATTGCCTGAGGGTCTTCCCCGTGAGGAAGTGTTTCATGATTTAAGGGAAGAGGAGAAGGTGTGTAGTTGTGGTGCTGCTCTTAGTCGTATAGGTGAGGAGAGTTCAGAGAAGCTTGATATTGTTCCTGCAAGGATGCGGGTAATTAAACATATACGTTATAAATATGCATGCAAGAGGTGCGATGGCGTGGAGAGTGAAGGTGGTGCAGTACGTATTGCCCCTGTTGTCCCGCAGTTGATTCCACAGGGTATAGCCACAGAGGGTCT
>MHER01000204.1 GCA_001805205.1 Nitrospirae bacterium RIFCSPLOW2_12_42_9
TGACCCACTTCATTCGATACAACAATAGAGTTATATGAAACATCCTTCATTGTAGCCGCAAGAAGTTCTACCTCCGCCCTGATCTGATCGCATCCCCCATCCCTCCCGATCCTATTTGAGAGCCAGAGAGTAAGACAATCTATGATCACAATCTCGTAAACACCATTTATCTTTTGCAATACCTCACCCAGGGCGACAGGTTCTTCTATTGTTTTCCATTCTATAGGGCGGGCCCGCTTATGCAGGGCGATGCGTTCTTTCATCTCCCCGTCCAGTGCCTCTGCTGTAGCAATAAACCCTTTTCGTCCTGGCATCTTAGAGCCAAGCCCAAGGGCACAGGTACTCTTACCGGACCTCGCACCGCCAATAACGAATGTTATATGTCCCATCTGTCCCTACTAAAAAGATATACGTAAACCACCATAAGTAGAATAGCCTGGAACACTATATCCGCTTATCTCTTCATATTCCACGTCATAAACATTCTCTATCCTTGTAAAGATCTCTGCTGTATTTCTGAATCTGTAACTACCAACAAAATCTAATCTCGAATAAGATTCAAGGAACGTCTGCTGGTCCGGTGTTCCATCAGAATCAGTATCTGTCCACTCTACCCTCTTCCCTATTATTTTATAGTAGAAATCGAATCTTAATCTTCCATCAGGATTTATACGCAGTATCAAGGTATATTTATTCATCGGTATCCTCTGCAGATAAAAACGGGTATTTATATCTTCAGTCTTATTATATGTGTAATTCCCCTCTATCCTGAATAGTCGGGATAGACTCCATTTAATCTCTGTCTCGACCCCTTTTGATTCTGCCTCAGCACGATTATGCGGTTTCCATACTCCGGAGGAGTCAGGAAACCATTGGATCATATCTTCAAAAAAGTTTTCGTAATAACTTAATGTCATGGACAGGTTGTCTGAGACCACCTGTTCTGCCCCTATCTCCCACCCCCCAACCTTCTCTGTTTTCAGATCAGGATTTCCGGCACCTGGCCAGAACAGAGCATTAAGATCAGGAGGCTTAAAACCGGTACTATATTGTGCATACCATTTTGTGCTTCGTGCAGGAAGGTAGGATATTCCGAGACGGTAGGTTAACGCATCATCAAACATGGTACTGCTATCCCATCGCACACCAGCCAACAGGAGTAATTGAGTTCCAGCCCCTCTCTGATCCTGCAAATAGAAGGCCTGACTGGAGAGGGATTTATCATAAACGCCTTTTAATGCCCCTTCCCGCTGTTGCCAATCATAACCGATTGTAAGTATATTCCCTTCCTTGCTGCTTATATTATGCTGCCAGTCAACTGTGGTAATGCCGGAATTAATCACATAGTGGTTAGTTGTGGTGTCATTATCAAGGCCAATGACCTCCTCATTAGATCTCGACACAGAGAGCCTTTGACCCCAGGTGTTATATATCGGAGATGATAAGGACATCCCAACTACACTCCATTGCCTCTGTTGTGAAAAATTCAAGTCATCAGAGATTGGATTAGAATCAGGGTTGTCTAAATCACTCTCTGACTCAGTCAGACGTGCCAGAATATCAAACCGGACCATTGGGCTTAGAGAAACCCCAAGGTTTGATGAAACTGTTGTATTCTGATAGCCATCCCTTTCTGAACCTGAACTTATTGCTGAAAATCCATTTACATCCATATGGGAGGCGTTAAGGGATAGATCATATCTATCTTTATTAATCGCTGTTGAAATACCCTCTCTGGTCGTACCGTAACTACCATCTTCAAAACTTATAGAAACAGAAGATGTCCTTGCCTTCTTCGTATAAATCTGAATAACACTGCTAAATGCATCTGATCCATACAGTGAATTTAAAGGACCCCGGACTATCTCTATACGCTCAATATCATCCACCAGCATATCTCCAAATTCAAACCTGCCGGTTGTTGCACTGTTGACCCTCACACCATCAATCAATACAAGCGTATGAGCAGGCTCTCCACCACGAACAGAGACATGAGTACTCTTACCAGGCCCTCCATAATTAACAACATCAATACCTGAAACCTCCCTTAAAAGTTCATGAAGGGTTGATACATGCCTTCTTTCAATATCATCCTGGGTTATAACAGTAACAGAATTTGTTATATATCCCCTCGGAGTCTCAGTGCGTGTTGCAGTTGCAATTAGTTCATCCAATACAAGTTGCCCGGCATGAAGGTCATCTTGTATTAACAGTCCGACCAGTACCGATAGATTAATAAGGTATAATATTTTTGTTACAACTTCTTTCACTGAAAATGCCCTTTCATATATTAAAAAGAGACTTTTATGCCTCCATAATAATTTCTTTCGGGTGAAGGATATAGGTATTTATTACCCGCAGAGGTTATTCCATATTCAGAATATTCTTTATCAAAGATATTATTAATCCCAAGATAGATATTTATACCCTTATTTTCATAAGATAATTTTGTATCAAAGGTTATATAATCTGGAAGTTTATTCTCCTCATTTGGGAAGTCGTTATCAAAGAATCGCTCCCCAACCCAGTTCCCTTCTATTGTCATTAAATAGTTCCTGTAAAATTTAAGGTTTCCACCAAAATTGGCACTCTGCAGTGGTATCAGGGGAATTATCTTCCCTTCATTTAGTCCAGATTCAATGGTTGCTCTGTTGTATGTCCAATTTCCAAAAAGAGAGATCGAGTCTGAAAGCACGGAAGATATCCCTAATTCAGTCCCCTGGTGTTTTGTCTTATCAAAGTTTTCATTATAAAAAGTTGAAGGATTAAAATATAGCTCATGGTCAATATTCATAGCATACAGTGTCAATCTTGTTTCTAACTTCTCATTGAACGAATGGACTATCCCACCTTCGTAGGTATCTGCAAGTTCAGGTTTTAGTTTTACATTAGTCCATGAAAGTTCATCAGTTGTTGGCAGACGATACCCCCTTGAATAACTTATAAATCCCTTTGAGTCTTTCTTGTAATTATAAGTAATACCAGTCTTCACAGCACTCTCATTAAAGTTCTGATCTCCATTTACAGTATCCTTGATCTCAGCCTCTGTATAACGATAACCTATATTAAATGACAACTTATCACTGAAAAAAAACTCTTCACCCATATAATAACCAGATTCCTCCTTTGAAATATTTGAAGTAACGTTATCAACATTAGCAATATATCTATCTACTCCTATTATCAACAGGTTTTTATAATTGAAGAATGTTGTGGTAGCTGTATATTTTAATTTGATCTCATCAGTATCAGTATCCCTTTTCCCCTTATAACCAGAAAAATTTGCATCAAATTTACGGTTATTAAAGTTATAACCGATTGAAAAATCACCCCAAGTACCAGGAGTATATCTGAAATCTATTCCATAGAAATGCTGTTCATAATCAACTCCATCATCAGGGGTTATTGTCTGAGTCCTGTCAGACTTTAACTGGTTTTCTGTTAAAGACCCAGGATAACCCTGTTGATCATTATGGTATTTCCCGGAAAAATCAACATATATCTTTTCTGAAATATTGAGCCCAATCTTAGCGTCAATGTCATTTGCATTGAACTCACTGTTATCCCTGTAACCCTCTGCCTCACACTGCTTAGCAAAGATGAAATAGTTCACCTTATCTGTTCCACCTCTCAGACTGAAATGTTCAGTATCACCATTAAAGCTTTCTATCCTTGTTTCGATCTCTGCCTCAGGCTTCATTGCCTTGCCTTTTTTAGTAATAATGTTGATTACCCCTACCATAGCATTATCCCCGTAAAGAACACTCCCATTCCCTCTGACTACTTCAATCCTCTCGACATTCTCTAAAGGGATAAGATTCCAATCAGGGGAGCCTGAGTCTATCTCATTTAATCTTCTCCCATCAAGAAGAATTAGCGTATTTTTCCCCAATCCAAATCCCCTCATATCTACAGTAGATTGTGTCCCTGTTCCAAATAAATCTCTGATAACCAATCCCTCTTCGTTCCTTAAAAGATCCTGGACAGTTGTCGCAGTAGACTTTTCAATATCTTCCCGTGTAATTACAGTTACATTTGCAGGGATCTTATCGATTTCTTCTTCTGTTCGTGTTGCTGTAACTACTATCTCATCCAATCTGGCGGTTTCAGCATAAACGTCACTAATCATTAAAAGAGTACATATACAATAAATGAAAACGAATATTTTCTTCATTATCCAATTCCTCCTGTTATTTAGAGGCTCTTGCAAAAGTCGTCATTCCCGTGAAAACGGGAATCCAGAGATTTTGCAATACATTGAAAAGGCTGGATTCCTACTTTCGTGGGAATGACAAACTCTTCTCTTTCAGGACTTTTGCAAGAGCCTCATTTAAGCTTAGAATTATCAGGTTCTGGTTTCAGGTATCTATTTTTTATCTACATAGGCATAAAAAAACCACCTCCCTTCAAGCTCGAAAGGGTACATGGTAAGAATGACTGACAGGCAGGTTTCCTGACTTACGGATCATTGTTTGGCCGGGCCTTCCCGGGATAGGATTCATATCCCAGTGGCATTAATCCAGCCTTACTCCCCGATTACAGTGGCGGCACCGTGGGGGACTCGCACCCCCTTCCCGTGACCTGTAAATCACATATAAAGTTTTTAAAACACTATTTTTCGCCATCCAAAGCTGAATTCAGATGGTCTGTTTAGTCTTTATCCTCCATTAATTTATAAGTAATTGGAACTGAAATATCCAATTCCCTGATCTCTTCTGGCACACCCTTGAAATGTTTTATTTTTTTTATTGTGCTAACTGCTGACTCATCCAGCAATTTGGAACCTGATGGCCTCCCTATTACAATGCTGCTGGGTTTGCCGCTCTCATCAATATGGAAGTTTACATATACTGTACCTTCTAATCCCTGGACCTTTGCTATATGTGGATAATATTTATGTCTCTCTATCTCACTCTTAATATATATTAGAAACCCATTTAAGGCATCTTCACTATTATGACCTCTCACACCGAAGTTATTTTTAATGCCACTACCTCCATTACTGCCATAAATACCCCCTCCTTCAGCAGCATCACCATCTCCAGGACTGAAATTACCAATCCCTGTATCTTCACCCATTGTATTTTCTCCAACACAAATGCTCGAATCGTAGCAGCCGTCACTTATAATATCATCTGAATTCAAGTTTTCAATATCCAAATTTTCATTATCCTCTGTGCCCCGGAGGGGCATGTGGGTTTCATTACGCTCAACTACAATGCCTTCTTCGATTTTCTTCTCTATCTCTTTTCTAATACTAACTGTTCCTGATCCAAAAGACATTGTCTTTCCGTGTTTTCCTCCACCGTCTCCGGGTCCTCCTACTTCTTTATTACCTACAATGCCCCAGATAACCCTTCCATCATCTAAGCCTTGATTATTATTCGTTAGATATGAAGGAATATAAATAAGTGTGCCTGCTATTGTTATATGGGCAGCAAGAGAAATTATAAGCATTATTATTAATTTCTTTTTCATATATGTGCCTTGGTGGTGTATGTATTTTGATACTCCTTTGTAAGACATAGGTTCATAGGTGTTTCACCTGGTATCAGTGTTACCCTGGGGGTCTTTGTTACAGGGTTTTCATCTACGATTACCTCACACCCATATACATCCCTTATATTTCCTTCAGTTATTACTTCAAAAGGAGTACCAGCATCATATATCTTACCCTTATTCATTAAAATAAGTTTATTACAGTACTGGGCAGCAAGGTTTAGATCATGAGAGGATAGGACTATTGTAAGACCTCTTTCGGAATTTAGCCTTGTAAGCAGATTATATATCCCTGTCTGATGGCCTATATCAAGTGAGGTAGTGGGCTCATCTAAGATAAGGATATCCGGTTCCTGGGCAATCGCCCTTGCTATTATTGTCCTCTGCCTTTCCCCTCCAGAGATGTCAGTAACTGGTCTGTCTTTCAAGTCGTAAATGTCCATCCACTTCATGGCCTCTGCTGAAACCTCTGCATCATGATAATTTTCGAAAAGACGACCCTTAAGATACGGAGACCTTCCCATCAATACTGCTTCAGCAACTGTAAAAGGGAAAAGAAAAGAAGATTCCTGTGGAACAACTGCTACAGACCTTGCAAAATCCATATGATTATATTTTGCAATATCTATGCCTTTCACCGTAATATCACCTCTCCCGGGTGTGAGAATTCTTGAAAGTAATTTAAGTAAGGTTGTCTTCCCTGATCCATTTGGGCCAATAATCCCTAAAATCTCCCCATTCTTTATATCAAATGAGATGTCCTCAAGAATCCATTTATCAGAATATTTAAAATAGACATCCCTGAGATTATAGGCATTATTCATACAATCCTCTTTCTGCGCATTAGATAAATAAAATATGGCCCACCGCAAAGCGCTGTGATAATACCAACAGGAATCTCGACTGGAGAAATCACAGTCCTCGCAAGTGTATCTGCAATTACAAGAAATATACCCCCGCCAATTACAGAGACCGGGAGTATTATCCTGTAATCATATCCAAGAAGTAATCTGACAATATGGGGAACTATAATACCCAGGAAACCAATAGGCCCGCACAATGATACCCCCGCTGCAACGAGAAGGGCGCATGCTATAAATACCCTGCGTTTAACCCTCTCTACATCAAGCCCGAGAGTCTGTGCAGTATCATCACCAAGCGTAAGTAAGTTTATAGAGCCTGCCTGAGTTAAAAGTACTATAAGACCGGCAATTGCGAATAAGGAAATTATAGCAAGTGAAGTATAATCTGGTGAGCTGATATAACCAAAGAGCCAGAAAAAGATCTTATAAAATTGATTAGAGTCTATTACCAGTGTGAGGAAAAGGATTATGGCAAAGATGATTGCATTAATCATAACACCAACAAGGAGTATAGTTTGCGGAGGTGTCCTGCCATTAATATTACTCAACTTGTATACTACATAGAGTGTTATGATAGCACCGGCAAAAGCCATGAAGGTAGTTGATGTAAAGCTGAGTAGCGTTATATTAATTTGCGTAAACAGCGAAATCAGGACACCGAGGGCAGCACCACTCGATATCCCTAACACATACGGGTCTGCGAGTGGGTTTTTTAAGATTGCCTGGAATACGCCTCCGGCAGCAGCAAGTGAACCGCCTACAACAGCAGCAAGTAGTATACGTGGGAGTCTGATCTGAAAAAGGATCGTGCGACTGATTTCCGTTTCATGATGACCTGTTATTGTTTCAATTAAGGTCTTTATAACATCATAAGGCCTCAGTGCCTCTGAACCGAACAACATAGCTATAAAAACTATTATTATTGAAAGAGTTGAGAAGATCAGTAGAGATGATGTCCAGCGTTTCACAGTTAGTGTTTGCATATAATTTCCCTGTATACTGACCCTGAAACTACCTCAGGGTGACATTCCATGAATAAATTTGAATATTTCTTCCATCCCATCGACAATCCGGGGTCCGGGTCTGCTTATAATGTCAGTTTCTATTGAATATACTCTTTTATTCCTGACAGCAGAAATATCACCCCATCGTTTTTCCCACAAACGTATTGACTCTGCGACGTCAGGAGGGGCAATAATAACTTCCGGGTCTTTTGACAATATCTCCTCCATGTTGACTTGCGGGTAGCGTATTAATGATTGAGAAAAGATATTCTTCCCACCGGCGATCTCAATTATATCGTGAATAAAACTACCTGGACCTACTGAGATCATAGGTTCATGACTTACAAGATAAAGCACCCTTACTCTCCGCGAACTTGCAACCTTTTTTTTAACAGCATCAATCCTGTTTGTAAGGTTCTTAACCTTATCTCTTGCAGTCCCATCCTGACCTGTAATATTCCCTATATGCAGTATCTCTCCTAAAATATCTTCCATAGAGTGGGGATTCAGAACATAAACATTTATATTAAACCTTTGCAGGTTGTTTACTATATCTTCTCTGTTACCTTCAGCAGTGGCAAAGACTAAATCAGGTTTTAATGAGACAATCTTTTCTATATCCGGACTTAATAGCAAACCCACACCCGGCTTTTTCTTTGCACCTTCAGGATAGTTACAGAAGTCAGTTACAGCGACAACCTTATTATCGAGATTTAAATAAAAGAGTATCTCAGTAATATTCGGGGCAAGTGATATTATACGTTGAGGATTGCTTGATATATTTACAGTCCGTCCAATATCATCAATAAATAAGGCGGCATTAACCGATGATGATAAAAAGATAGACACTATCAGAAAAAGTATGGTGATTTTGAGCTTTACTTTTTTCATATGGATTTTTTCGTCTCGCAATATCGTTCCCCAAAAACAAAAAATCCCCAAAGTCATAAAGTCTGACCTTGAGGATTGCACCCAGCTTCTTCACCCAGAAGGCTAAATTGTCTGAACCTCTCTTACGAAGGTTCTTGCACTTATAAACCAGGCAGGTCTTCTGGCTCTTGGATCACCCTACTCACCACACCTTCCCGGAATAAATATCCCAGTGGTCAATACATGGCTTTCGTCCCCAATCACAGCGGCGGGACCACCCCTGAATCTCACAGGGTTCCCTTTTTGTACAGCCTTTATCAGGTTATACACACCTGGATTGTAGGATATTTATAAGATAGTTTAATTGATTAGTCAAGATAAATTTCCGATAGTTCGGTGACTAACTGAAAAAGACCTTTGAATTTCTACCTGAAAAGCGGCTGGCAAGCCATGGGCCGTATTGATTCTGGATTTTCATCTGAAAGGTATAAATCCAAAGAGCAAGACCTGAAGAGGGGTATAACTGTCAATCGTAGTCCCATCTCCGAGCTGGCCGGACCAATTCGTTCCCCATGCCCAGACACTCCCATCACCATTTACGGCAAGGGAATGGTAGGATCCTGCGGCAACAGCAGACACACCGCTAAGACCACTCGCCTGAACAGGGGTGTAACTGTCAGTCGTTGTCCCATCACCGAGCTGGCCGTCTCCATTATACCCCCATGCCCAGACACTCACATCATTCTTCACAGCAAGTGAATGGTAGGATCCTGCGCCAATGGCAGCAACACCGCTTAGACCAGCCGCCTGAACAGGGGTATACCTGTTAGCCGTTGTCCCATCCCCAAGCTGACCGTATCCATTATCTCCCCATCCCCAGACACTACCATCTCCCTTTAAGGCAAGAGAATAGAAGTCTCCTGCGGCAATAGCAGCAACACCGCTTAGATTGTTCACCTGA
>MHER01000205.1 GCA_001805205.1 Nitrospirae bacterium RIFCSPLOW2_12_42_9
TGTTGGACCGCGAGCTGCTTATAGCAATTCAGCTTATTTACTCTTATCGCTACATTATAAACTAAATCAGAGAAAAGAGTGTGCTAAATACAGAATCCCCTTTACCTTGATAAGAGATTTATCTTATAATTGATTAATAGCTTAATAAATAAAAGAATCTAAATTTTTATATGAGTCTTATAGCAATAATTGATTACGGGATGGGTAACCTGAGGAGTGTTGAAAAGGCCTTTGAATATGTCGGACACAGGGCCTTTGTGGCAAAACATCCAACCGATGTATCAGATGCATCACATGTGGTACTGCCAGGGGTAGGCGGCTTTCCTGAATGCATGAAGAATCTTGAAAATACAGGTATGATAGACGCCGTGTATAAAAGTATCGAATCCGGGAAACAATTCCTCGGTATATGTCTTGGCTTGCAGCTTCTTTTCAGCGAGAGTGAAGAATTTGGTTGTCATAATGGACTTAATATATTGGAAGGACGCGTCGTTAGATTCACACCGGGACATGAGTTTAAGGTTCCTCACATGGGATGGAATCAGATAATGATTAAAAGAGAGGTGCCCTTACTAAAAGGAATACCAGACAACTCTTTTGTCTATTTTGTCCATTCATATTATGTTATCCCATCAGACAAGGAAATAATATCAACACAGTCTGATTATGGCGGCGAATTCGTATCGAGTGTCTGGAAAGATAATATATTTGCCTGTCAGTTTCACCCGGAAAAGAGTCAGGAAATAGGATTACGGATACTAAAAAACTTCGGAGATATAAAATGATTAAAAGCAGATTACTTGTTGTTCTCTTTTTATTATCTTTATTTTTTTACGCAGGGTGCGCTTCAAAATATGCATCTTCAACTGTATCACCAAAATTGAAAGAGGCAAGTATAGTAAAAGTAGTGGTAGTCCCCTTTGTATCTTTTCCTGAAGAAGACCAGAAAGGATTAAGAAGTGCAAAGATAAATCCGGAAGGCGCTTCATATGTAACCCTCATGTTCTATCATGGCATGGAGGACCGTGGTTATTTTATTATTCCTCTTGATGATCAAACAAAAGAGAGGATTTCTTACCAGGGGGTACTCCCCTATGAGGTTATTAAATCAATAGGTAATAAGACAGGGGCCGATGCTGTCTTAACAGGTGTTGTTACAAGGTATGAAAACAGGGAAGGAGGCCCGGTAGGTGTAAGAAAACCTGCATCTGTTGGTTTTGAGACAAACCTGACCAGCACAATAGATGGGACTATCCTCTGGAACGGCAGATATGCAGAGACACAGAAGACCCTTGTAGAAGACCTCAGTCTATTACCAACCTTCATTAAAAGGAAGGGAAGGTGGTTAACAGCAGATGAGCTTGCACAGTATGGTGTGAATGTCTTGTTAAAGAGTCTCTCAAATTCATTCCTGACCCAATCTGCACCTCCTTCAACAGATTCAGAAAAAGAGGAAGCTTATTAACTCATGATAATTATCCCTGCAATAGATATTAAGGGTGGAAGATGTGTCAGGCTTTATCAGGGACGTATGGATAAAGAGACGGTCTATTCAGAGAATCCTGTTGAGGCTGCCGGCAGATGGGAAGATATGGGGGCAGAGATGCTCCACGTGGTTGACCTTGATGGTGCTGTATGCGGCAGACCTGTAAACCTTGATGTAATAAAGGATATCATATCGTCTGTAAAACTAAATGTGCAGATAGGAGGCGGTATTAGAGATCTTGAGATCGCAAAACATTATTTATCTATAGGTGCGTATAGAGTGGTGCTCGGTACTGCTGTTGTAAATAATCTGGAATTTGTAAATAATATGTGTAATGCCTGTCCGGATCAAATTGTAGTATCCCTTGATGCAAAGGATGGCATGATAGCAGTAAAAGGGTGGACAGAGGTCACAGGGACAGATGCAATTGAAATGGCAAAGACATTTGAAGGGATTGGAATTAGTGCAATTGTCTTTACTGATATAAAAAGGGATGGTACATTAACAGGGCCAAACATAGAAAGTATTAAGAAACTGGTCTCAAATGTAAATATCCCTGTAATTGCATCCGGTGGAATATCAGGTATAAATGATATAAGGGCATTGCTTAATATAAAGAATCCTGGAATAGCAGGGGTTATTGTTGGAAAGGCACTCTACTCCGGTGCTATTGACTTAGGCGAGGCTATCACCTTTACAAAGTAAAGAATCGACTATGTTAGCCAAACGAATTATACCATGCCTCGATGTGAAGGAAGGACGGGTTGTAAAAGGGGTCAGCTTTGTCAATCTGCGTGATGCAGGAGACCCTGTGGAGGTTGCAGCTCTGTATAATGACGAAGGGGCTGATGAGATATGTTTTCTCGATATAACAGCTTCTTATGAAAAACGCTCTATAATGATCGACGTGGTTAGAAGAACAGCAGAAAAGGTCTTTATGCCGCTTACTGTTGGCGGTGGAATAAGGACACTGGAAGATATAAGGACACTGCTCAAGGCCGGTGCTGATAAGGTCTCAATCAATACTGCTGCTGTACAAAACCCGGAACTTGTACGCGAGGCATCAGAACGCTTTGGCAGTCAATGTATCGTAGTTGCAATAGATGCCAAACACAGAATTACCACTTCTTCTTCTCCGTCATGGGAGGTTTATATCCATGGAGGCCGTACACCTACCGGTATTGATGTTATCCAATGGGCAAAGAAGATGGAGGAATATGGCGCCGGTGAAATACTCCTGACAAGTATGGATATGGACGGGACAAAGGAGGGATATGATATACAACTTACACGTTCCGTTTCTGAAGCTGTATCTATTCCCGTGATTGCCTCCGGAGGAGTGGGAACACCTGCGCACTTATATGAAGGCCTGACTACGGGTAAGGCAGATGCTGTCCTTGCAGCATCTATCTTCCATTTCCGTGAGTACACGATAAGCCAGGTCAAGGAGTATCTAAAAGGCAGGGGTATCTTTATAAGGATTTAACTATTAATATGAAACACAAGATATCAGAAGATATTATCGGGCAGGTTAAATTTGACAAGCGTGGACTTGTCCCGGCTATTATACAAGACTACCGTACCCTGAGTGTCCTGATGATGGCATACATGAACATTGATGCACTCAAGGCTACTATAGAGACAGGGATTACGCATTTCTGGAGCAGGTCGAGGGAGAAACTCTGGCAGAAAGGAGAGACATCCGGTCATATACAGGTTGTAAAAAAGATACTCTATGATTGTGATGCAGACACCCTTCTTGTGCTTGCAGAACAGGTTGGCGCAGCCTGTCATACCGGAAACAGGTCCTGTTTTTACAGGGGCTTGTATGATAGGGGTGATGACTTTATTATGGATAAGTCATCCCTGTCCGGGATCCTCAACAGGGTGTATGATGTTATTATAGACCGAAAGGATAAACCTAAGGAGTCTTCCTATGTAAGTTCACTTTATTCATCAGGTGTGGATAAGATCCTTGGAAAGATCTCCGAGGAGGCAGGAGAGTTAATCATAAGTTCTAAGAATAATAACAGGGAAGAGATAATATATGAGGCTGCGGATCTCTGGTTCCATAGCCTTGTACTACTGGGTTATCACGGTTTAACTCCACAGGACATATATAAAGAACTTGAAAAACGCTTTGGTATCTCCGGACTTGAAAAGAAAAAAAAGGAGGGGAAGAAAAAGTGAGTAATTGTATATTCTGTAAAATACTGTCAAAGGAAATACCAGGTAAGATTATATATGAAGATGATTTCTGTATAGCCTTTGATGATATTAATCCTCAGGCACCTGTCCATGTACTGCTTGTACCGAGAGAACATGTCCCTACGTTTAATGACCTTACAGAGGATAAAAAAGAACTGTTAGGTAATCTCTGCCTGGCTGTTAACAGGATAGCGGAGATCAAAAAGATAAAAGATCCGGGTTACAGAATAGTTATAAACTGTAACCCTGCCGGTGGACAGATGGTCTATCACCTTCACATACATGTCATGGGTGGAAGACAGATGGCATGGCCACCCGGGTAATAATAATGTCAAAAAAGGCTGTTGTTTTATTAAGCGGCGGCATAGATTCTGCAACTACCCTTGCTATTGCCGGGACTGAAGGTTATGAATTATATGCCCTCAGCATAAACTATGGACAGAGACATCTGCTTGAAATAGAATGTGCCCGTAAGATAGCAGCATTTTACAATGTGAAAGAACACAAGATTTTCAATGTGGATTTAAGGGGGATTGGTGGTTCTGCCCTGACATCAGATATTGAGGTTCCCAAAGATAGAGATCGGGAAGATATAACACATGGTATTCCTGTTACATATGTCCCCGCACGAAATACCATATTCCTTGCTATCTCACTTTCATGGGCAGAAGTTATAGGTGCAGATACCATCTTCTTTGGGGCAAACATACTTGATTACAGCGGTTATCCTGATTGCCGTCCTGAATTTATCCATGCATTTGAAATTATGGCAAACCTCGCTACACGCGCAGGTGTTGAAGGGGAAAATAAGTTTACAATAAAAACCCCCTTGATTGCTATGACAAAGGCTGAGATAATTAAAAAGGGGGTTGAACTGGGTGTTGATTTCAGTATGACCCATAGTTGTTATGACCCAACAAAAGATGGGATTGCCTGTGGCAGGTGTGATAGTTGTATACTCAGGCAGAGAGGGTTTGCTGAAGCAGGCCTCAATGACCCGATTAAATATTGAAGCTCCCTGCAGCCTGCTGCGGGAAAAAGCTCGCTTTGCATTTTCATTATGGATACTCTCGAAGTTTATGACATAGCAATAGGGATAGAGCGGAGGTTATCAAACATGTATCACAGATTCTCCACTCTTTTTAAGGAAAATACCGAGATACAAACCTTCTGGATAGGTATTGCCAATCATGAGAAAAGCCATTCCGAAACCCTTACCCTGAGCAAGGGTTATCTCATGTGGAACCATCCTTCCATAAGGAAAAGAAGGATTAACCTGATTCAACACTCCGACACTAAAGAGCTTGAGACCCTCGAATATGTGCTAAAAGAATATGAACGTAAGATAAGAAGGGAGCGGGTCTCTCTCCAGGAGGCCCTCGATATATTATTAAAGATAGAGAACAGTGAATTGAATCATTTATATAAAAGGCTTATTAATCTCTCTGGATTTAAATTATTACCCAGACCGGAGAATAGCCATCGTTTTATATATGAACATATGAAGACAATAAAATCTTTCATGGACAAATACTACAGAGGGAACCAGCCTGCAATTCAGGTTGAAGATTATGCAGATGAAACAGTATTATCATCACCTCTGTCAGAAGTGCTTCAGGGAAAAATCGTGGAAATTGAATCAGAAATGTCATATGGTTTCATAGAAGGGAAAGATGGAGAGAGATATATGTTTTTGCCAGAGGATATTTCTTCAGGGACATGGGAGGATGTCAAAAGAGATACACCGGTTGAGTTCTCTTCAATCAGACTTCCCTGGGGACCCAGGGCTAACAATATTCGTTTCAGGAAATAAAATGTCAAAACCTACTATTTATGAAGGTATAGCCCTTATTGCTGATCCGATCCACAGTTATATTTCTTTTACAGTTCCCAAGGGAGGAGTAAAAGAAAATACAGAGAAAGACCTGATAGACTCCTTATGGATGCAGCGACTGAGATACATCTATCAGCTCCAGAGTGCAAGATGGGTTTATCCTTCTGCAGAACACAGCAGATTTCAACATTCACTTGGTGCCATGCATATTGCCGGAAGGTTTGGCAGACATCTCTATCCAACCCTGAAGAGTATAATAAAGGACTGCCCATCTGAACCATATATTGAAGAACTGCTGCGGGTATCAGCATTGTTACATGATATAGGTCATGGCCCGTTCGGGCATTTTTTCGATGATAACATACTTGCCGATTATAATGAAACTCATGAGACAATAGGACAGAAGATTATAAAAAAAGAGCTCTGCGATATTATTCAAAATATCAGACGAAGCCCTGATGGAGAGTTTGAACCCGGAGAAATAATAGAACCTGATTACGCTGCTTTCCTTATAGGAAAAGGCCCCAATAAAGATATTACCGGATATCCAGGGTGGCTTCTATTCCTACAGCCCCTTTTAAGCGGGATATATACCGTAGACAACATGGATTACGTTTTGAGGGATTCATATATGTGTGGTGTTGCTATAGGGCCGGTAGATATCGACCGGCTCATTCACTACTCATTTTTTACGGATAAGGGATTAACGCTTCACAGGGCAGGATTGTCAGCCCTTAATATGTTTTTAAATGCCAGGCTATATATGTACACAAATGTTTACTATCACCGGACAACAAGGGCCATAGACCTCCACCTGAGAGAGATATTTAAAGATACGATAAAAATATTATTCCCTTATAATCCTGCTGAAAGACTGGATAGATACCTACATCTCACTGACTGGTCTTTACTTGAGTCCGTAAGAGGATGGGATGAAGATACAGACTTGAAAAAACAAAATTTGTATATTGATTGGATGAGGATCCTCGGCAGGGATGTTAAGTGGAAGATGGCATATGACAGGACCCTGTCACTAAAGGAGGTTGAAAAGGGGAGACGGTTTATAAATGAAGAAGAATTACATGATGTTATAGTAAAGCAATTGCCTTCAGATATAAAAGATATCCCCTTGAGGGTTGACATGGCAAGCCAGGACCCGAGACCTATTAATCCCCTTATGATGGGTGACAGACAAATTTACGTATATAATCCATCTACAGGAGATGTCTCCAAGGAGGCATTAAAAGAGTTTTTTGATTATATACCCGCAAAGGTAGTCCTCTGCCGTATATTTACCTTAAATCACAACTATGATACGGTTATTTCCTCTGCAACAGACAGGGTTTTACTCTGTGAAGAGGACAGCATAAAAACTAATGTTTAAGGTAAAGGGACTGAACACTCTATCCCTTGTCTCTCTATCTTACCTGCGACGGTCTGTTCTTCTGTGAGGACCTCTCCCGCCGCCGCCACCACCGCCGCCACCACCGCCACCTTTTCTTTCAGTCCGGGGTCTTGCCTCGCTGACAGTAATATTCCTGTCTTTAAAAGTTGCTCCATTTAACGTGGAGATTGCGTTCTTTGCCTCTTCATTCGTGGACATCTCTACAAAACCAAATCCCTTTGGCTGACCTGTATATGTATCTGTGATTATTTTCACAGATTCAACGGTACCTGCCTGAGAGAACAGTTCTGTTAAATCCTGTTCAGACGCCTGATAAGAGAGGTTACCAACAAAAAGCTTTGTGTTCATTTTGTTCCTCCAAATAGTTAAAAGACGACTAAGCATGAAGGATTTAATAAACTTTGTCAAGAAAAATGTATGGAATTACAAAAGTCTTAAATCCTTTATGCCCACTCTCGCGCACGGATGCATGCAACTGTATGACCACTCCCAAAGTCTTCGAGGTAAGGGATTATATTCTTACATTCCTGGATCATCTTAGGACATCTCGGATGAAATCTGCAACCCGAAGGGATATCGATCGGGCTCGGGATATCACCACTTAATAAGATGATCTTCCTCTCTCTCCCCGAGGGATCAGGAACGGGTATGGCTGAAAGTAATGCCTGGGTATATGGATGAAGCGGCCGTTTGTATAATTCATCTACATGAGCAAGCTCCATAATCTTCCCGAGATACATCACAGCAACCCTGTTACTTATGTGTCTTACGATATTCAGATCATGTGCAATAAACAGATAAGATATATGTTTTTCTTCCTGTAATTCTTTCAGAAGATTTATAACCTGTGCCTGTATGGACACATCAAGGGCTGATACAGGTTCATCAGCCACTATCAATTTTGGTTTTAATGCTATTGCACGTGCCACACCTATCCTCTGTCTCTGGCCGCCGCTAAATTCATGCGGATAACGCCGCATGGCATCCTGAGAGAGACCAACCTTTTCAAGCAGTCCTGCTACCTCCTCCCGTCTCTCCTGTTTAGTTCCAATCCTGTGAACAATAAGGGGTTCTTCAACTATCTCCCTTACTGTAAGACGTGGATTCAGGGACGCATACGGGTCCTGAAATATTATCTGCATCTCTCTCCGTAATTCTTTCATCCTTTTCCCGTTAACCTTGCAGATATCTTCACCCATGAATACTATCTCACCCTCTGTAGGCTCTATAAGTCTCAATATAAGCCGGCCTGTAGTGGATTTTCCACAACCACTCTCTCCCACAAGGCTCAACACCTCATTTTCACCAATTTCAAAATTGATCCCGTCAACTGCATGCACTACCTTAACTTTTCCACCGAAGACCCCGTCTTCAACCGAAAAGTGCTTTTTAAGGCCCCTTACTGTCAGTAATTTTTCATTCATTTGCTTTTTGATTTATTCAGATCCACCCAACACCGCACCAAATGTCCGACACCCGTATCAATAAGTTCCGGTTCTGCATTATTACACTTTTCTATAACGTATTTGCATCTCGGATTAAACTTACATCCTTCCGGTAATTCTGAGAGTTTAGGAACGACACCTTTGATCGTCCTCAATCTATCTTCCTTAACCTCTCCAAATCTTGGTATAGATTCCAACAACCCAATAGTATAAGGATGAAGCGGGTTGGCAAAAAGCTCTTTCGTTGTTGCGTATTCAACGACCTTCCCAGCATACATCACCCCAACTTCATCTGCTGTCTCAGCAATTATACCAAGATCATGGGAAATAAGGATAAGGGCAGTATTCAGCGAGTCTGTTAGTCCTTTTAGCAAACGCAGTATTTGTGCCTGGATGGTAACGTCCAATGCAGTAGTAGGTTCATCAGCAATTATTAGAGAAGGCTCACAGGATATGGCCATTGCAATCATAACCCGCTGACGCATCCCCCCGCTCATTTGATGAGGATACTCTCTGATTCTTCTTGCGGGATCAGGTATACCTACATTTTGAAGTAGAGATTCAGTCCTCTCTAATGCTGCTGATTTCTTTAAGCCTCTGTGGGTACGAAGGATCTCAGCAATCTGCTCACCTATTGTAAAAACAGGGTTAAGGGATGTCATGGGGTCCTGGAATATCATGGCCATGCGATCCCCCCTGAGCCTCCTAATCTCTTCATTACTCAGTTTTAAAAGATCATGGCCATCAAAGTTGATATTACCTCCCACAATCTTTCCAGGAGATGGGACAAGCCTCATAATACTCATGGCTGTCATGCTCTTACCACACCCGGACTCACCAACAATTCCGAGGATTCTGCCTCTTTCAATCTTGAAACTTACATCATCAACAGCCCGTATTATACCTTCTGAGGTGTGAAAATATGTCTTAAGCCTGTCTACAGTAAGGAGCATAGAAAATAATCAAG
The DNA here is from genome assembly GCA_001805205.1 of Nitrospirae bacterium RIFCSPLOW2_12_42_9. Lineage (GTDB taxonomy): Bacteria > Nitrospirota > 9FT-COMBO-42-15 > HDB-SIOI813 > HDB-SIOI813 > HDB-SIOI813. The sequence goes on from MHER01000205.1 coordinate 9,346, forward strand.
GTTTGGCACTTGATACAAAGGAAAGATATATCCTGGCATCCCTGTTTTCAGGATCAATAGCAAGGGCCTTCTTCCATTCCCTGATAGCCATATCAACAAACCCCTTCATATAATATATGATACCCAGGTGAATGAATGCAGGCAGAAACTTCGGATTTATCTCCTGAGCCTTTATAAAGGTCTTTATTGCAGCTTCGAGGTCTCCAATTTCTTTGTAAGTAATACCGAGCTGGTTTACTATATCCGGAAATTTGGGGCGAAGCTTCAGTGCCTTTTTATACTCTGCAATGGCCTCTTTTAATCTGCCGAGGTTGTAATACTGATCCCCTAATCGTGCATGTTCATTAGCCAGTCTGCCTTCTATATAAGGATCTTTGATAGTGCGGGTCCTGGAAACAGCCTTAACAGCCCTGTTAAATATCTTCTGTGCCTCTTCGTACTGCCCAAGATCATTAAAGACAATGGCTAAATTGAGCGCAGCTTCAGTATAGATCGGATTTACCTTAAGGGCCATTTCTAAACAGGATATCGCCTTCTCTGAAATGCCTTTACGGTGGTATATGACACCAAGTTTATTATATACATCAGCAAACCTTTCAGGATTGTCCCTTACGATCTCAAGAAAACATCTGGTTGCTGCATCAAATTTGCCCTGATCAAAAAAGTTCCTGCCTTCTTCATACAAATCTTGCTGTTCCGGTGTCATGGATTTTTAGGGTACTCCAAAAAAAAAGGAGTGTCAACAATGCTTTTCTTTGTCTTCAGAGTATGGTAAAAGGATGATATGCTCTTAGTTGGTCTTACAGGAGGGATAGCAACCGGGAAGAGTGTTGTCTCAGGGATATTGAAGTCACTCGGTGCATACATTATTGATGCGGATCTTATTGCCCGTGACCTGGTAATGCCTGGTATGCCTGCATGGCATGAGATAGTGGAGAGATTTGGAAATAATATCCTATTAGAAGATAGGAGCATTAATAGAAAACTACTCGGAAGTATTATATTCAAAGACCCCCAAAAAAGGATGGCATTGAATTCTATCCTCCATCCCAGGATATTTGAAGAAGCAGAAAAACAGATAAAGAAAATTGAGAGCGAAAAACCAGATGCAATAGTTATACTTGATGTGGCCCTCCTTATTGAAACAAAGGCATACAACCGAGTAGATGTTGTAATACTTGTTTGTGCTGACGAAGAGTTGCAGATAAAACGGCTTATTGAGAGGGATGAACTTACAAGAGAAGATGCCCTCGAAAGGATAAGTACCCAGATGCCATCAGACATGAAAAAGGGATATGCTGATTTTATTATTGACACATCAACATCTCAGGAAGATGTGCGAGATCAAACTTTAGAGATATTTGAAAAATTAAAGGGTCTTTCTAATACTTAATTGACTTTTGAGCCTCACTTTTGTAACATTTAGAAAAATGGCGACTCCAGTAACAAAGGCTGTCTTTCCTGTGGCAGGGTTGGGTACGAGGTTCCTTCCGGCAACAAAGGCATCTCCAAAGGAAATGCTCCCCCTTGTTGACAAGCCTTTAATACAATATGTGATTGAAGAGGCTATATCCTCCGGCATAGAAGAGGTTATTATTGTTACAGGACGCGGGAAGCGTGCAATTGAAGATCATTTTGATATTTCTTATGAGCTTGAAGATTTACTCAGACAGAAGGGAAAGAGAAAACTCCTGGCAGAGGTTCAGAAGATATCAAATATGATGAACATATGCTATGTCCGTCAGAAGGAACCAAACGGGCTTGGGCATGCAATCCTTTGCACAAAGAATCTTGTTAAGAATGAACCGTTTGCAGTACTGCTCGGAGATGATATAATAGATTCTGATGTGCCGGCACTGAAACAGATGCTGGATATTTATAATACATATAGTGCCTCAATAATTGCAGTCCAGGAAGTAGATAGAAGTCAGGTATCAAATTATGGTATAATTGAAGCAACCCCCATTGGGGATAGGGTCTATAAGATATCTGATATGGTGGAGAAGCCGGGTATGGAGGAGGCTCCATCAAATCTTGCAATTATCGGTAGATATATACTAACCCCTGGTATAATCGACTTACTTGAAAAGACCAACCCTGGTAGTGGCAAGGAGATTCAACTTACAGACGCACTAAAAAAACTTGTAAAAGTAAGCCCTGTATATGGTTATAAGTTCAAAGGGACGCGTTATGATGCCGGTGATAAACTGGGATTTCTAAAGGCAACAGTGGAGTTTGCCCTGAAAAATAAAGAATTTGGTAAAAAATTCAGGGAGTATTTAAAGACTCTCAAGTTATAAAAACTTTCAGGTTTAATCAAAAAGGAGGCCAATAAAGTGGCAGAATCATTAGAACAGGATTTTGGGCAGGTTGAAATACCTAATAAATTACCACTTCTGCCGGTGAGGGATATTGTAATATTCCCATATATGCTGCTTCCATTATTTGTTGGCCGGGAAATGTCTATAAAGGCCATAGAAGCAGCCCTTTCGTCAAATCGTCTTATATTCTTAGTTGCTCAAAAGGCCCTGGAGGTAGAAAATCCCACACCCCAGGATATATACAAGGTTGGAACTGTAGGTTTGATCACACGTATGCTCAAACTTCCGGATGGAAGGATAAAGATTTTAGTTCAGGGTCTTGCAAAGGCAAAGACATTAAAGTATGTACAGACTGAACCTAACTACATTGTCGAGATCGAGAGGATATCTGAACCCAAGGTACCCGAGGTTACCCTCGAGCTGGAAGCTCTAATGAGAAATGTAAAAGAGCAACTCGAAAAGATGGTAACCCTCGGCAAGGTTCTGTTGCCGGATATTATGGTGATTATTGAAAATATTGAGGACCCGGGTCGTCTGTCTGATATCATCACTTCAAATCTCGGACTTAAAGTTGAGGTGGCCCAGGAAGTGCTCGAGATAATACCTCCTGTTCAGCGATTAAAAAAGGTCAGTGAAATACTTAATAAAGAGCTAGACGTTTTAATGATGCAGCAGAAGATCCAGGCAGAGGCAAAGGGCGAGATAGATAAGACCCAGCGTGAGTATTTCTTACGGGAACAGCTAAAAGCCATCCAAAAAGAGCTCGGTGACCTTGATGAAAGACAGGAAGAGATAAACGAATTCAGAAAGAGATTTGAAGAGGCAAAGATGCCGGAGAAGGTGCAGAAAGAAGTTGATAAACAATTAAAACGCCTCGAGAAGATGCACCCGGACAGTGCCGAAGCCTCAACTGTCAGAACATATCTCGAATGGATGGTTGAACTGCCATGGAGTAAAAGCACCAAAGATAATCTTGATATAAAGGCAGCATCCAAAGTCCTGAATCAGGATCACTATGACCTTGAAAAGGTCAAGGAACGTATACTCGAATACCTGAGCGTGAGAAAACTCAAAGAGAAAATGAAAGGCCCCATACTCTGCTTCGTAGGCCCTCCGGGAGTTGGGAAGACTTCTCTCGGAAAGTCTATAGCAAAATCCCTTGGAAGGGAGTTCGTTAGAATATCTCTTGGTGGTGTACGCGACGAGGCTGAGATACGCGGTCACCGCAGGACATATGTTGGGGCCTTACCCGGAAGGATTATACAGGGAATAAAACAGGCCGGAACGAATAACCCTGTGTTTATGATGGATGAGATAGATAAAGTGGGTATGGATTTCCGTGGTGACCCCTCTGCTGCATTACTTGAGGTTCTTGATCCTGAACAGAATAATGCCTTCAGTGATCACTATCTTGGTGTACCATTTGATCTGTCAAATGTAATGTTTATAACTACTGCAAACCTGACAGATCCTATACTACCACCTTTGAAGGATCGGATGGAACTCATACATCTTTCAGGATATACAGAAGAAGAAAAGCTCGGTATTGCAAGAAATTTCCTTATCCCCCGTCAGCTTGAAGAGCATGGTATAAAGGAAGAGAATGCCCATATATCTGATAATGCTTTAAAATTAATCATACCAGAGTATACCCGTGAAGCAGGTGTAAGGAATCTTGAACGCGAGATCGCAAATATATTCCGCAAGGTCGCAAAACAGATTGCAGAAGGGAAAGGAAAGAGACACAGGATTACACCGGACAATTTACATAAATTTCTCGGCCATCCACGATTCCTTCCTGAAAGTGAACAGGAAAAAGATACTGTGGGTGTTACAACAGGACTCGCATGGACAGAGACAGGTGGTGACATAATCTATATTGAATCGACGATAATGAAGGGTAAGGGAATTCTTACACTGACAGGACAACTCGGTGATGTTATGAAGGAGTCTGCCCATACTGCATTGAGTTATATAAGATCCAGGGCTAAGGATTTAGGGATAAACGTAGAGATGTTTAACAGAAATGATATACACATACATGTACCTGCTGGCGCGATACCTAAGGATGGACCATCAGCAGGTATTACTATGGCAACTTCGCTTGCCTCTATCTTTATGAATGCCCCGGTAAACCATAAGGTTGCCATGACTGGTGAGATAACCCTCCAGGGCAGGGTATTACCTATCGGCGGATTAAAAGAGAAGATACTTGCAGCCAAACGGGCCGGTATTAAAGAGATTATACTCCCCAAGAGAAATGAGAAGGATTTAGAAGATATTCCTAAAAATATCCGTAAGGTGATGAAATTCCATCTTGCTGAGAAGATGGATGAGGTTTTACCTATGGCCCTTAAGGGATGGAAACATAAAAACCTCAATAAGCCTGCGAAAAAAAAGAGACTTACTACTGCAAAAGTTGCCTATGCAAAGAGGCCATCAAACAGGACTTATAAAGTCGTCAAGTTTGAAAATGTATAATGTATTTAGAAGAGCTTGGAGAACATGGACTTATCCGGAGAATACAAAAAAGATTCAAGTCTAAAGACAGGTCAATAGTAGTTGGTATAGGCGATGATGCGGCTATTATAAATCCATCTCCGGGAAAATCACTTATCATTTCTACAGATACACTCAGAGAAGATATACATTTTAAAAAAAAATTTTATTCCCCTTCTGACATTGGATGGAAGGCTGTTGCAGTATCGGTAAGTGATATTGCAGCAATGGGGGGCATCCCAAGGTTTCTTCTCCTTTCTATTGCAGTCCCTGATAAGACCATTGTTAAGGATATTGACGGGTTGTTAAATGGTGTGAAAGATATTTCTACGCTATACGACATTGCACTCATAGGTGGTAATATATCGAGATCAAAAAAAGGGATTACATTAGATACAACTGTCATGGGAGAGCTTCCAAAGGGAAAAGGCCGGCTTAGATCAGGGGCTTCTGTGGGAGATTTAATATATGTAACTGGAATAGTAGGGAGCTCTGCAATCGGTCTTTCCCTTCTAAAATCTTCCTTTGTATATTCAACCCCATCTCTGTCAACATCTCAACTTATTTCGACACATCTTCGTCCTTTACCAAAGGTTAATGAAGGAATTATACTATCCAAAAACAAACTTGCAACAGCTATGATAGATATTAGTGATGGGTTATTAGCTGACCTCTCTCATATTTGTGATCAGAGTAAAGTTGGTGCGAATATATACAGAGATTTAATTCCACTGCCGGATATACACCTAAAACTCAAGAAAAGGCTTGCAAAGGAACCACTTTTTTATGCATTATATGGTGGAGAAGATTATGAACTTTTATTTACTATTAAAAAGAGGGACAGGGAAAAGCTGGAAGCAATCTTTAAGAAGAAAAGCTTTGATATTACCTTTATTGGCGAAATTACATCAAAGGATAATGGAATCAGGATGGTGGGAATTGATGGTAATAAAAGAATAATAAGACCAGGGGGTTTTGATCATTTTATAAGTAAGTATGGAGGTAAGATATGTTAAAACGGGCATCGATTATATTTCTTCTATTCATATTAACTACATCAGCCTTTGCTGCCACACTTAAAGAATCAAAAGAATCTTATTTGGTCTTATCTGAAAAGAAAAATACCCATGAAAAGGGAAAGGTAAAGATGACTGTCTTCTTTGATTTCTTCTGCCCCCACTGTCATCAATTTGATACTGTTGTTGTTTCAATACTACAAAGAGAGTTTGGAAAAAAACTGAAGGTAACATACATAGGTTTTCCTATTATATATGAAGACTCTGTAATCCCTTTAGAGGCCTTTGAATTAGCAAAGGATGAGGGTAAAGGGGAGGAGATGAAACAGGCCATTTTTGATGCCATATATTATCAGAGAAAGGATGGGGCAAATCGTGACGTTCTGTTATCCCTGGCAAAATCTCTGGGACTTAGTGAAAAATTTAATAAAGGACTTACTTCAGGTATAAAGAAGAATACCGTTTTAGAAGGTAAAGATTTAGCAAAGAGCTTTGGGGCAACTAGTACACCTACAGTAATTATCGATGGAAACGTCCTGATAAAAGATAATTCTCTGGCCACGATAAGCAGTGTCATAAATAATATCCTGGATAAGGATGGGAAATGAAACGCGTTATTCTTTCTATCTTTCTATTAAGTACCCTTGCATTTGCTGAAGGAACTTCAAGGATAAGCTTTACAAAGGATACCCATGATTTTGGCAGGGTAATCCAGGGTAAAACCGTAGAGTATATATTTACTTTTGAAAATAAGGGTCAGGCAGATCTTATCATAAAAGAGGTTACAACTTCGTGTGGTTGTACGGCTGCACTTGTAAGTAATGATGTTATAAAACCAAGGGAAAAAGGCGAAATAAAGGTATCTTATGATTCGCAGGGCAGGGCAGGGGAGGTATCAAGAACAATAACTATAATCTCAAACGATCCTGTTGAACCTTCTAAAGAACTTACTATAACTGCTGCTGTTGACTCATCAATGCATACTACATTTAATGTTAACGAATCGTTATTTTCTGAAAAATGCAGTGGGTGTCACTTTTCTCCAGCCGCGGGAAAACAAGGAAAGGAGTTATACGAAGCAGTTTGTACCTTTTGTCATGGACGAACTGCTTCCGGACTAGACAGGCTAATGGTAATCCCACAGGATAAGCTAAACAATGCTATTAAAAATGGGATATTGGGTACAGAGATGCCCGGCTGGCTAAAAGACAGTAACGGTCCTTTGGATAATGACCAAGTAAACTCCCTTATTTCTTTTATCAAAGGTGGGGGTGATTAGGTGTAACCCCTCGGTGAACGGGGGAAAAAAAGACTTGCGTTCGGATCTTCCATGTGATAAATATAAAGCATGGATGAGAGGTTCAGGTA
>MHER01000206.1 GCA_001805205.1 Nitrospirae bacterium RIFCSPLOW2_12_42_9
CCTTTTATCCTGATTGCATCTTTTTCAGTGGTTAAGATTGCATCCACAGAGAGTTTATATGCCTCATCTAAAATATCTTTGAGGTCTTTATCTTTATACCAATGATGATCGGGGTAAATAAGCTCCTTTATAACCTTTCCTTTATTATTTTCCACTACCTTTCTGAAGTAGTGGGGATTACCAATACCAGAAAAAATAAGGAGATTCTTACCTGAAATGGAGTGGAGTCCGGGCATGTTTCCATCAAAGTCTTTAATATTTGTAACCTTGTAGTCACAGTAAAATATGGGGGAATTATTATTATAGTATCGCAGTTGTTTTTCAACAGCCCTTATATCCCCTCCACTGACCTTACTTATTATTATACAATCTGCCCTTGAGATAGCCTTCAGGGGCTCACGAAGGATACCCTTAGGCAGCAGATAACCATTACCAAAGGGATTGGTCGCATCTATTAACAGTATATTGATATCCCTGTGGAGTCTTAAATGCTGGTAACCGTCATCGAGTATAAAAAGTTCAGTATTGAAGTTACTATGGGCATAAATTCCGGATTTATACCTGTCAGCACCTGCAATAACAGGTATGCCATTTAATGCAGATGCTATCAGATAAGGTTCATCTCCTGCATCAACCGGTGAGGAGAGGAGGCTTGACCCATCACTGACCACTGTAACAGGGGATTGAGACATCCTCTTATACCCACGGGTTAATATGGAAATACGAGGAGTGCTGACATAGGATGTTTTTGTTTTGCTAAATGCAGGCACTGTCATCGTTTTAATTCTTGCAATGGATGCATCCTGTTGCAAAGCAGTCTCTGTATCCTTCAATGACAATTCTGTACTTTTTTGGAGGAGCTTTGCAATCGCGATCACTGTTGGTGTCTTACCGGTACCGCCGGTGGTTATGTTCCCAACACATATAACAGGGGAGAGGAGGCGTCTTGTCTTCAAGATCCCTTTTTCATAAAGCCACTTTCTTATAACCCATATTATCCAGTATATGTATGAGAGAAATATAAGCAAGGTTTACATTAACAATCTGTTATATTGAATCAGGGTTGCCACCCGGAACTTGTTTAAGGGGCTATTTCACTTCTACGAATTGCATATCATACAACCTTTTATATAATCCACCCAGTTTTATCAGCTCTTCATGACGCCCCATCTCAGCAATCCCACCCTTATCAATGGCAATGATAATATCTGCATTTTTAATTGTTGAGAGTCTGTGCGCAATCACGAATGTTGTCCTCCCCTGCATGAGGTTATTCAGGGCCATCTGTATTATATGTTCTGATTCTGTATCAAGTGCTGATGTGGCCTCATCCAGTATTAGTATGGGAGGGTTTTTAAGAATTGCCCTGGCTATTGCAATTCGTTGTTTTTCTCCTCCCGAGAGCTTGATACCTTTTTCACCGATTATTGTGTTATAACCTTCAGGCATTTTTAATATGAAGTCATATGCGAATGCCTCTTTTGATGCCTTTATGACCTCTTCCATGCTGACATCTTTTTTCCCGTATGTTATGTTTTTCAGAACAGTGTCGTTAAAAAGAATAATATCCTGACTCACAATGCCCATCTGTCTTCTCAATGATGCGAGTGTGAAATCCCTTATATCAGCCGCATTAATATATATACTGCCTGATGTTGGCTCATAAAAACGCAATAATAAATTACCTATCGTTGTTTTACCACCACCGCTGCTCCCGACAATTGCAATCACCTGTCCATTATCCACCTCAAAGTTTATGTTTGAGAGGACGTATTTAGATGATGGGTCATATTTGAAAAAAACATCCTTAAACTCTATCTTCCCTTTCACATCTCTTAACTCTGTTGTACCCCTGTCAGAGATACGTTCTGTATCCATATCGAGAATAGAAAATATCCTTTCTGCTGCAGCGATGGATTGTTGAACGGATACGTGTATCCTGGTAAGTGACTTTATAGGGCTGTACATCATTATCAGTGCAGTAAGAAATGAGAAGAACGTACCGGTGGTTGATATCCCATTAATCACCTGGGAACCCCCGTACCATATGATTATGGCTGCAGCTATGGCAGCAAAGAATTCCATCATAGGGGGGGTAAGCTCTGAATATTTAACCCCCTTCATTGTCACCTTGAACAGTTTTCTGTTTTTATCTTTAAATTTTTCTATCTCATCAGCTTCCATACCGAATGCCTTTACAACAGATGTGCCGGTAAAGGTCTCATGGAGGATGGAGGTTATACCGGACATCTCCTCCTGTCCTATCCTGCTTACATGCCTCAATTTCCCCCCAAGTTTAATTAGCGGATAATAAGAGAATGGCAGGGCAATACATGCAATGATCGCAAGCCGCCAGTCACGATAGAACACAACACCTGTGAGCGCGAGTACAGTCACTACGTTCTGTATGAGGTCTTTAATGGATGTTGATACTGCACTGTTTATCAGACTGACATCATTCAATATCCTTGACATTAGTTTGCCGGTTGAGTTCTGCGTGTAGAATTGCATTGGCATTATAGTTGTATGCGAATAGAGTTCATTCCTGATATCCATGATTACCCTGTTTCCCACATAACGCATCAGGTAAGACTGTGAGTAAGTACAGATTCCTTTAATGAGATAAATAATAAGAATAGCAAGCGGGATGAGGAGCAGCATCTGCATATCCTTTTCAATAAATATCTTATCAAGGGCAGGCTGGACTAACCATGCGGCTGCAGCAGTTGTGCCTGACACCCCCAGGGCACAGAAGAAGGCAATAAGTATCCGGGGCCAGTAAGGTATGACATATTTTAGCAAGCGTTTGTACATAGTAAAATCCTATAGCATCCCTGCTATTACCTTTGCCACCCTCTCAGATGTGCCCGGCGGGCCGAGTTTAAGTCTCACTTCATGCAGTTCATTTTTAATTCGGTTATAATATATCCTGTCGTATAATATCTTTTTTACCTCTCCGGCTATCTTTTCCGGAGTGACATCTTTCTGGATCAATTCAGGCACTATCCTCCTTCCCGCGAGGATATTTACAAGCCCGATGTCTTTTACCTTTACAATTAACCTTGCAACTAAATATGTTAATGTTGATAGCCTGTACAATATTACCATTGGCTTCTCAAGAAGTGCTGCCTGTAACGTAATGGTACCTGATGCAGCAATGACTACATTACTTACATTCAGGACATCATTAGCCTCTCCCCAGACAAGTTTTACTTCCATATGATTTGCATCTCCCTTTTTTGATATCCTCCATCCGGATATAATGTCGTCTATCAAATTATAATCGAGCGAATCCGCTACAGCCATGATAAATTGAATTTTGGGGTTGTCCTTTTTCAGGATATAAGCTGCCTCGAGTATATCAAATAAGAGGGACCTTATCTCCCCGATACGGCTGCCCGGGAGAAGCCCGATAACCGGATTATTTATGTTTAAATCATACCTTTTTATCGTCTCTTCAAGAGGCCGTACTGAAAGTATTTCATCAACAAGCGGATGACCGATAAATGAGCAATCTATTCCTGCCTCTTTATATATTGCCTCTTCAAACGGCAATATTACGATCATCTTCTTTACCCTGTTTCGAAGTAGCCGTAACCTGCTTTTCCTCGACGCCCATATCTGCGGGCTTATATAGTATACTACAGGGATTCCGGCCTTTTTTGCCAAACCTGCAATTCTTATATTAAATCCGGGGAAGTCAATCAGAATTATAAGGTCAAGTTTGCGGGATATGATAAAATCACGTATAATGCGATAAGCCCTTCTTATGGCCTTTAACCTCGGAAGGATCTCAAACAGACCTATAACACTAACCTCTGATGAATCAAAGAGTATATCAATACCCGCATCTTTCATCCTCTTCCCCCCAACTCCTGATATCTTTAAAGGCACCTTTTTAAACAGATGCCTTGCCAGGTCCGCTCCATATATATCGCCTGATGCCTCACCTGCTATCATTAAAACCTGCTTCATGAAATTAGTGTTCAGTAATGTTCAGAGTCGTTTCCCGGCATCTTCCACTATTTGTAAGGCGACCCTGAGGGCCTCCCTGCCATCGACACCGGTTACAACGGGTTTGTTTCGGTTACGGACTGATTCTATAAATGACGTGAGTTCAGCAAGCAGGGGCTCCTCTTTCTCAAGACTTATCTCCTCAGATGTGATCCCGGGAGCGCCGTCATGTGTAATCCGGCTGAATACAGCCATACTCTGCCGGCCATAATCAATGGATACATACGTATCAGGCTGAAATATCCTTATCTTCCTCATCTTATCTTTAGAAACACGGCTTGCAGTGACATTTGCTATACAACCATTATCAAATTCCAGTCTTGCATTGGCAATATCTATATGATTTGTCAGTACAGGTACACCTATTGCCCTGATATCATTTAGTTTGGATTTTACAAGGGAAAGGATTATATCAATATCATGGATCATCAGGTCCAGTACAACATCCACATCAATACCGCGGCCAACGTAAGGCCCCATCCTGTGTGATTCAATAAATCTTGGATTAGTTACATATTTTTTCATGGCACTAAATGCCTTATTAAAACGTTCGACATGTCCTGCCTGGATCAGGACACCATTCTTTTCAGCTTCAGTTATGAGGCTGTCAGCCTGGTCAATTGTTGTTGTAATGGGTTTTTCTATCAGTACATCAATGTTACGGCTGATAAAATCGAGTGCAATTGGATAGTGAAGGGTAGTAGGCGCTGCGATGCTTACAGCCTCTACCCTGTCAAATAATTCCCTGTAGTTGTAAAAAGGCCTTGTTTCATATTTATTGGCAATATCATCTGCCCTCTCCCTGTTTTCATCAGCAACTCCGATAAGCTCCACATCATTCATGGAAGAATATATGCGGGCGTGATGTTCACCGAGGTATCCAACACCTACAACTGCAACCCTGATCTTATTATCTATATGCATATATTATATCCCCACAATCGTGATGCCGGCCTCATCTGCATACTTTATCATGGAGTCCTTATCTATCATAACAGTCATGCCAGACTCAACAGCAAGCACTACAGCATTGACCTCTTTCATACAGCTTATGGTGTCAGGGCCTACAGCAGGGAGATCGAACCTTAAATCCTGTCCTGGTTTGCAGACCTTTACAACAACAGCTCCGCCATTAGAGAGTGCGCCTCCGCGCCTAATGGCCTCGTTAGTCCCTTCTATAGCCTCAACAGCAAGTACAGCACGATCTTTAACTATCACGCACTGACCTATATCAAGCCTGCCGATCTCTTTTGCTATATCAAAACCGAAATCTATATCTTTCTTTTCATCCCTCGATAATTTCCTCTTTGTTAGTATCTCCTTTTCTGCGAGTATTGATTCTATATAGGTAGTTGCATTATTTACAGTGATACCTTCCTTTTCAAGCTCTTCTGCTATGGCCCTGAGTATAGTGTCATCCTTACGGTCTTTCAATCTGATTAATAAAGAAAGGGCCCTTAAATCCGGTTTTATGTCACTGAACATGAATCTCTTGCTTATTCCGCCGGCCATAATGGCCTCTGTAATGCCCTCTGACTTGAATATCTCTATCAACTTTGACAATTGGCCTACCTTAATCCAGAATGTCTTATCTGCGGTTTTTTCTATATATTGTGGAGTAAGCCCTGTGTGTGCAACGATAACAGATATATAACCGTTTTTATTTATCTCCTCTGCAAGCAATACAGGAAATTTTCCGTCTCCTGCAATGATCCCAAGCCTTTTACCCATATAATTACTCCGGAGTTACCTGCAGATCCCTCTTTTTGAGTCTTTTATGAACTCGATTATCTTTTTTACATCCTCTGAATCATTTATCTCTTCTTCAATCTGTGTGATTGCATCTTTGAGTGATACCCTTGATCTGAAAATGATGTTATAAGCCTTTTTTATCTTCAATACCCTGGCCTTGTTAAACCCATGTCTTTTCAGACCCACGATATTGAGCCCGAAGAGTCTTGCCCTGTTTCCAACTGCTGATACAAATGGGATCACATCCTGGGAAACAGCAGAGCAGGCCCCGACCATCGCATACATCCCGATGCGTACAAACTGATGAATACCGGTAAGCCCGCCTATGATTGCATAGTCTTCTACCTTAATATGGCCCCCGAGAGTGGCTGCATTTGCCATAATGATATGATTACCAATCTTACAATCATGGGCAATATGTGCATAGGCCATTATATAATTATGGGAGCCAATAATCGTTTCGCCGCCGCCTTTCTTTGTGCCCCTGTGGACAGTGGTATATTCACGGATGATATTCTGGTCCCCGATCCTGACCCTCGTCTCTTCACCGGAGTAAGAGATATCCTGTGGCGGGGTCCCGATAGAAACGAATGGGGATATCCTGCAATTCTTCCCTATCTCTGTCCAGCCGTCTATAACTACATTTGATTCTACTATTGTGCCGGTACCTATCTTTGTGTGTTCACCGATTATTGAATAGGGTCCTATCTTCAGATCTTCCCCAAGCTCTGCACCGTTATGGATGATTGCTGTTGGATGAATCTCTCTCATATATTAGTCCTTTTTGTCTCCCACCATTGCCATGATCTCAGCCTCACAGACCTTCTCTCCTTCAACAAGGGCTACGCCCTTTAATTTCCAGAATGGTTCTCGTACTTGTATAACATACAGTTCAAACCGTATCTGATCCCCAGGTATGACCGGTTTTCTGAACTTAGCCTTATCAATACCTGTAAAGAGTACCATCTTGCTGGAGATATCCATTTTATGCTCAGTAGATTTGAAGGCAAGAACTCCTGCTACCTGTGCCATGGCCTCTATGATAAGCACCCCGGGCATTACAGGGAAACCCGGAAAGTGTCCCTGGAAAAATGGCTCGTTGATGGAGACATTTTTTATGCCCACGATCCTTTTATTCAATTCAATTTCAATGACCCTGTCCACAAGAAGAAATGGGAATCTATGTGGAAGTACCCTCTGAATCTCCTTAATGTCCAATATCTCCATGGTATCCTCCTTAAAAAATGATTATGATGATTGTCAGGCTGAAAGCCTGACCTATTAAATATTTCAGGTCAGGCATCATGCCTGTCAATTCTCTCGATCTCCCCAATCCTTCTCTCGATTTCAGATAGTTTCTGTTTCAGTTCAGGCAATTTCTCAAAAATTGCCATAGCCTTTAACCATTCCATGCGAGGGATGGCCGGCATCCCTGATATAGTCTGATCATCTTTAATATCCCTCGTAACGCCGGCCTTTCCGGCAACAGTCACGTTATCCCCAATACTGATATGTCCTGTAACGCCTGCCTGGCCGGCAAGTGTTACACTGTTCCCAATCTGAGAACTGCCTGCGACACCTGCCTGTCCTGCTAATATGCAATCTTCGCCAATAGTTACATTATGTGCGATCTGGACAAGGTTATCTATCTTTGTCCCCCGTTTAATAACAGTGTTCCCTATAGTAGCCCTGTCAATGGTGGTGTTGGCCCCAATCTCAACATCGTCTTCTATTATAACCCCTCCAACCTGTGGAATTTTATTATGAACCCCTTTGTATTTTACAAAACCGAACCCATCACTCCCTATGACCGCGCCGCTATGTACTATAACACGACAGCCGATTTTAGTCTTCTCCCTTATGGTTACATTTGGATATATTATGGTGTTGTCGCCTATAAAAGAATTGGCGCCAATAAAAGTAAAAGGGTATATAATAATATTATCTCCCAATGAAACATTGTCTTCTATATGGACATGGGGATATATAGTTATATCCCTTCCATGCTTGAATCCTTTTCCGATAACAGCCCTCTTATCTATCCCCCCTGGTTTAAAGGGGAGATCATAGAAGATGTGCAGTAACTGAGAGAATGCATAATAGGGATTTTCAACTCTGATTGAAGGCAGCCTCTCAAAAGATACATCATTAGGAAGGACCACAGCCGAGGCATTAGTCTCTTCAAGATCTTTAAGGTACCTTCGATGTCCAAGAAAACTAATATCACCGGATGATGCCTCTTTGAGACCCGCCACGCCAGAAATCACAATATGTTCATCATATGCTGTCAATTCTCCGTTGAGCTGCATAGCGAGATCTATCAGTGGTATTTCTTTTTTGTTCACCTGAAAATCCTTCCCGAACACCACGCTGTAGGGACAAACCTTTAGGTTTGTCCCTTTCCTGTTGGACAGACCTAAAGGTCTGTCCCTACGTCTTCATTTATTATCCTTTTTGTCACCGGTCTTAATATTTTTATCCAGCTCTGATATTATGCGATCAGTGAGATTAAAGGATGGTTTTGCATAAAGTACGATATTTACCTCGAGGTTATTCAATATGATAGAAAAACCCTCTTTTTCTCCAATAGACTTTACTGTTTTATCAAGTTCAACATTGAACTCTTCAAGTTTTTCAGTCCTTCTTGCCTGTATCTCTTTCTGTAATTCCCCTACCTTTTTCTGATACTCCATAAATTTTTTCTGGAACGTTTCTTCCTTTTCCTGACGTGCCTCAGGACTTAGAATTGCAGATTGTTTAGAGATATCCTCCTGAAACTTTCTGAGTTCGGACTCTTCAATATCAACGATCTTCTGCCGGCTCTGAACATATTCATTGAGCGCGTCTTTTACCTGTTTCCCTGAAAGACTTTCATCAAGTACCTTCTGGGAGTCTACATAGCCCATTTTAAACTCCTCTGAATTGGCAGGATTGACTGGATATGCAAACATGGCAATCCCGATGATTAAAAGATAAAAACCTTTTCTGATAATACTGATTTTCATATACCTCTCCTTTCATTTCATTAAAATAAAGTTCCTATAGAAAACTCCCAGATCCCCTGTTGCTCACCTGGCCTCGGATCTAAATTATAACCCCATTCGAGTCTCAAAGGCCCAATTGGCGAGAGCCATCTGAATCCCGCACCAACACTCGTTCTTAACTCAGATAATCTGACAGACTCGTCTTCAGCAAAACCTGACCCTGCATCATAGAATAAAACTCCATTTATCCGGGCCTCTTTAACAAGAGGGATTATATATTCTATATTAAATATCAACTCCTTGTCAGCACCTAAAAGGTCTCCTGTAACAGGGTCTCCGGCTATAGTGGCAGGTGTGGATGCCCTCCCATAATCAAACCCCCTTATTGTATATATCCCTCCCACATAGAACTTTTCATTAACAGGAAAGTCATGCCCCCGCAGTCCTTTACCGATTCCGAACCTGCCATGGATCAGGAAGGTTGTATCAAGTACTACCGGGAAATACCATGAGGTATCAGTGATAGACTTTACAAAGGCATTATTACCACCAAGGAAGGAATCGGCATATTCAACAGAGAGGCTGTTTTTGTTACCTGAATGCGGGTCCCAGTAATTATCCCTCGTATCCCTTGCTACTGATGTTGTAACA
Source organism: Nitrospirae bacterium RIFCSPLOW2_12_42_9 (assembly GCA_001805205.1). Lineage (GTDB taxonomy): Bacteria > Nitrospirota > 9FT-COMBO-42-15 > HDB-SIOI813 > HDB-SIOI813 > HDB-SIOI813. The sequence continues at coordinate 9,402 of MHER01000206.1, forward strand.
CTTGCAGTTATGGACTCACCTTTCTCAAGTGGATAAGGCGGACTTCCGCTGACATTTATATTCTGTAAGCCATATGTAACTCCACCGCTCCAGTACTCTCCGATTGAACGTCCGACACCAATATTTCCACCCCTGCTGTTTATATTGTAATTTCCAAAATCCCTTACAGTATCAAAAAAGTTTACTGTAAGGGATGTAGGTGTATCCATAAACCATGGTTCTCTGAATGTGACGTCATAGCTTGTTCTGAGCTCGCCAAACTCGCCTTTGAAACGCAGAAGCTCGCCTTTTCCAAAGAGGTTTCCCTCTGTAAGGTCTAACATCCCTACAAAACCATATACAGAGCTGTACCCGCCTCCCATGCTGAATGCGCCTGTGGGTTTCTCTTTTACCTTTACATTCAGATCAACCATATCTTTAGTTACACTATCAGGGGTAATTTCAATATTTTCAAAGAAGTTGAGATTATTTATCCTCTGAAAACTCCTCCTGAGCGCCGAGGTATTGAGATAGTCCAGCTCACTCAGTCG
>MHER01000207.1 GCA_001805205.1 Nitrospirae bacterium RIFCSPLOW2_12_42_9
ACAGGCGTAGACGTAGGGACAGACCTTTAGGTCTGTCCAACAGGAAAGGGACAAACCTAAAGGTTTGTCCCTACAGCGTGGTGTTTGGGGGGGATTTTCGAGTGAAAGGCCATGTTTACGGATAAGTTGACATGGTGATACATTTTAAGTGAAACTTATGTTATGCAAAAGACAACCCGGCAGGAATCAAGGAGTCTCTCATATGCAATAAAGGATGGGGTTTACTATGCCATTATGGCAGGTATGGGAGAGAGCTATATCAGCCCGTTTGCCATTTTTCTTAAGGCAACAAACTCACAGATCGGATTCCTTGCCTCAATCCCGCCTCTAATTGGCGCCTTTGTCCAACTAATATCAGTTAATATCTTAAAGCAGATTAAGGATCGAATGACTGTTATCATCACAGGTGTTATCGCCCAGGCCCTTATGTGGCTGCCCATATTGTTATTACCAATGTTATTCAGACCTTACGCACCGTATTTACTCATCATTGGGGTTACATCATACTTCATCTTCGGGAATTTTGCTACACCTGCATGGAGCAGCCTTATGGGAGACATTGTCCCTGAGAAGACCCGCAGCAGTTATTTTGGTTATCGTAACAAGGTGATGAGTATCTTCTCCCTGGGGGCGCTTACTCTCGGTGGTTTAATCTTACACGGGACAGAAAAGATTGGAAACCTCTGGATTGGCTTCTCAGTCCTCTTTACTGTTGCCCTGATTACAAGACTCGTCTCATCATACTATCTCTCAATCATGGATAACCCATTATATGAAGTAGACCATAGAGACGACCTTGGCCTGATAAAGTTTTTATCAGGCTTCAGACATTCAAGTTTCGTACGCTTTGTTGTATATACAGGGTTGATGCACCTCTCGGTAATGGTGGCAGCGCCATTCTTCTCTGTTTATATGCTGAGGTATCTCCACTTTTCTTATCTTCAATTTATGCTGGTCTCGGCAGTAGCCGTACTCGTTCAGTACTTTACTTTGCACAACTGGGGGAGGTTCGGAGATAAGTTTGGCAACAGAAAGATACTTGTTATCACCGGGCTGACCTTGCCTGTAGTACCCGCGCTCTGGTTATTTTCTGCAAATTTTTATTATATCCTTTTGATCCAGATGCTTGCCGGATTTGCCTGGGCAGGGTTCAGCCTGAGCATGGGGAATTTTATATTTGATGCCATACCTCAACCAAAGCGGGCCAGGAGTGTGGCAATATTTAATGTATTCAATGCAGTAGGGATTTTCACCGGTGCGACATTTGGCGGCTGGCTAACAAGGTTTCTTCCTGTATCAATAAATATTTCCGGTTTGCATATTACTATGATCTCAAATCTTCAATGGCTGTTTTTAATATCCGGTCTTATGAGACTGGTTATGTCTTTATTTTTTCTTCCATCTATCAGAGAGACAAGGGAGGTTGAGCCTATTTCATGGAAGGAACTGATATTCAGGGTCTCATTTATAAAGCCAATTTCAGGCCTCAAATTTGACCTGTTTGCAGGCAGCGAGAAAGAAAAACCAGAAAAAAAGAAGGATAAATAAATAAAAACTTATTATATCTTTTTGAGGACGATCTTATTACCAGGGTATTCAATCAATACTGTGTCCTCGGATAATTTTTCAGTCTTAAGTGTGCTCTCGACCTTTGGGATATTTGTTATGCCTTTGTTTTGCTGATACCTGTCAGCGATCTTTTTCAAGGTCTTATTGGCATGGTCAAGTATCTCCACAACTGCATTGAGTGCATGTTGCAGTTCTCCAACGGCAGCCTTCCAATCACTCTTTGCCATAAAATAATTAAACTTTGCGAGGTGAAGGTCCATAGCAATCTTAGCTGTCTGCGGGTCCCTAATCTTTTTATAATCTTCCATTGTATTCTCCTTGTTGTTTAAATTAAACTGATTATTACTTTTATGTTAATTTGCAAAAACTGTGCAATATTGAAATAGGATTAATTATAACAAGAAAAATATCTGTAATCATATAATTTTATTGGGAAATATATTATTAAGGGGGAAAGATTAACAGATGCAGCCCGGGAAATTATCGACTACATATTACACATATTAATATTTCGTAACAATTATATACACATAAAGTCTATTTGCTTGAATTTACAGGGTGTTCAAAGGCGGATCAGGTGAGGAAACAAGCCGTGCCCCGGCCTTATCAAACGGAAGTTTCACAGGGATCATGAGTAATTTACCTGGAAATATTTTACATCTTTTATTTAGTCTGTTGGCATCTTTAATTACCGATACTTCCGTATCATATTTCCTTGCGATATGATAAACAGAGTCCCCCTTTTTGACCTTGTATTCCTTATAGGCCCTTTTCTGATAAAAAGGTGTTTTATTGTAATTTTCAAGAAAGGATATACCTGTACCTTCCGGAAGGCGGAGCCTGTAGTATTCATCATTAAATGGTGTTATAAGGCCTTTAAGTTCCGGGTTAATCTTCTTTAAAGAGGCAAGACTTACACCTGCATCCTGGCCAATGTCATGAAGACCTATGCCACCCGGGACTTCAATTAAATCGTACTTAATATCAGGTTTTTCAGAGAATGTGAATCCGAAGTCCTCTGGATTTTTTGCTATGATCAAAGCTGCCATGAGCTTGGGAATGTAGTTTCTGGTCTCAGCCTTTAATGTCCTGCTCTGCCCCAGCTCCCAGAATGTTGATGAGCCTGTTTTGATAAGGGCGCGTTTTACCTTACCACTCCCTGCATTATAAGAGGCAAGGGCGAGGGGCCAGGTTCCAAATGTATTATACAGATCCTTGAGATGCCTTGCTGCAGCCCTTGTGGACTTTATAGGATCCTTCCTCTCATCCACCCATTGATTTATAGTGAGTCCATATAAGGCACCTGTTGACGCCATAAACTGCCACATCCCGGTAGCCCTTTTAGGAGACCTTGCATGGACATTAAAACCGCTTTCAATAAGAGGAAGCAGCGCCAGATCTTCAGGGATACCTTCTTCTTTAAAGATCTCTTTAATAAGCGGGACATAAGGGCCGGCCTGATTGAGCCATTGCTGGAAAACGTCGCGACCTGAAGTTGTGAAATAGTCTACGTAATGGGATACCCGATCAACCACATATGGATGTGTCTCTTTAAGATAAGCAGTATCCTTTGCCGGACCAAATAGAGAATCTTCGAGAGAATTAAAATATCCGTCAATAGAAGCAGATTCTGAAGCCCGTGCTACATTTATATTTAATAATATACTGAGGGCAATTATGCCCCATAAGGCCTTTAAGGCAAGCCTCTCCCCTACACCACCCACCGCATTCTTCATAACAGGTCATATTATAAGTTGAAGATATAGCCAAATGCAAGCAAAATATGTGGCTAATATATTACTGGTATAAAAATTGCTATATTAAAGTGTATGAATGTACTTCATGACTTTGGGTTTATTGAACGCAGGAGACGCACACAATCAAATAAAATAAGGCGGTTTTTGAATGACTACTGGATTGTCCCTATGTTTGTTCTATCCCTTGAATTATTTGCTGTTATCCTTCCACCGTCAGATTCACCTGTTCAGAACTTTTTAGATAGAAATCTCCACTTTTTCAGAGGCCCGGCTATCCTTTATAATATTGTGACTAATGATTTTCCCAACACCCTCGTTGGACATTTTAAAGAGATAGTAATAATTAATAAGTATTTCTTTAATATAGATCAGGTCCCTTCGGTAGAGTTATTAAAGGCCCTGAAGGATAAAGAGGCTGTGGCAAAGATATACAGACGTGTTATAGAATCGAGGAGTTATCATAATACAGAGATAGGGGGGATAGTCACCCTGATGGGTACTTCCAACGGGCCAAAGGTTAATTTCTATGAAATCCCATCAGTTAACGAAGACCTTTCGGAAAGACTCCACGAACTTATAGACTTTCCTGAAGAGTTTCTATTATTTATTAAAAACAGGGAAAACAAGAGGTTTATATTAAAGGTAGGTATGGATGAGAATTTGGTAAATAAGTTAACAGATATACTCACTGGAAACTCTGTCAGCAGGGATCTGAAAATAGATCTTATAAATGGTTTTGTGAGGACATATGATTTATATTCGGAGTCAAAGTATATCCTGTCACCATATGTATTCAAATCATTCCTTGGTCAGGGAGAAATTGAAGGTGAATATATAGGGATATTCCATGTCCATAATAATTATATGGAGCCCCCGTCTGAAGCAGATGTTGCCAATAGTTTTTCAGACAGGCAGTTTGTAATAACCATTGGTGACACCGGTATAGTTATATATGATGTTGTTAAAGGGAAAGAGGCCATTTATAAAGGTGACTTAATCTCTTAGAGGCCCCGATCTCCACACCATAAAAAATTATGTATTTCATTGTCCTGGCAATGAAGCCCAATCTTATTACTACCTTGACACCTTTTGTTTTTATCTGTTAATCTACGTTATCAATGTATAAAGTTAAATCCATTCCTGGTAATCTGTCATTACTAATAAAGCCGTCATTCCGAACTTGTTTCGGAATACCCTTATTACTCACAATATTTTTATTTCTCCATACCACGGCATTTGGTGCAGAGATTAAAGAGCAGCTCCTTCCTAACGGACTTAAGATAGTTACCCTCGAAAACCATAAATCCCCTGTGGTAACAGTTCAGGTGTGGTATAAGGTTGGTTCCCGAAATGAGATCATGGGAAAGACGGGTTTATCACACCTCCTCGAGCATATGATGTTCAAGGGGACTCAAAAATATGGTAAAAGTGAGTATTCAAACCGCATATCTAAAAACGGCGGGAATGAAAATGCATTCACAAGCCAGGATTATACTGCATACTTTTCAGTTTTTGCGAGTGACAGACTTGGTATAGCACTCGATCTCGAGTCTGACCGTATGGTAAATTTATTAATAGACCCTGAAGAGTTTATGCTTGAACGTGACGTGGTAAAAGAAGAGCGCAGACTCCGTACAGAGGATGACCCGACATCATCTCTTGTAGAAGAACTATATGCAGCAGCATTCAAACTACACCCATATCATTCACCAATTATTGGCTGGATGGATGATCTAAGCAATCTTACACGAGATGATGCATACAACTATTATAAGGAATATTATATACCAAACAATGCTGCCATTATTATTGTGGGTGATTTTGATACAGAAGATGTTGTTAAAAGGATAGAGAAATATTTCGGCAGCATCCCGAAAGGGAAGGCTCCTCCGGAGATGAAGATTACAGAACCCATGCAGAAAGGGGAAAAGAGGTTTTACTATAAGCGGGAGGCCCAGCTTCCAAATATAATATTTGGTTATCATACTCCTAACACCAAAGATAAAGATCATTATGCGCTTGATGTTTTAAGCAGCATACTATCTTCAGGAAAGAGCTCAAGAATTTATCGTAATATTGTGTATAAAAAACAGATAGCCCTTTCAGCAGGTGGTGGTTATACTTCAATACAGACTGATCCGGAGTTGTTTTATTTTTACGCACAGCTCAGGCCAGGAAAGACTGTTGAAGAGGCTGAGTCAGCACTGAATGAAGAGATTGAGAGAATAAAAAAGGAACTGGTATCCGACCGGGAGCTTGAAAAGGCAAAGAATCAGATTATGGCGTCGTTTATAATGAGCCAGGACTCGGTTTTTTATCAGGCAATGCTTATAGGGAGGCTTGAGACCACAGGTGCAGGAGCAAAGTATTTAGAGAGCTATATAGATGAGATAAAAAAGGTGACGGCAGATGATATTCAAAGGGCAGCACAGAAATATTTTATCGATGACAACAGGACAGTAGGAATACTGGTACCGGTAAAGGTTAAAGAGGGCAAAGAATAATATAAATTGAGATTGACAGATAAAGGAATCAGCTTTCGCTCTTATAGAGGGATTTTAATAAGATGAAATATCATAATTTGATTTTAAAATATGGTTTTTATCCGCTATCGATTGCATTAGTTTTAACATTAGGTCCTCTTTTATCCAGTGTGCCATCAACAGCTCATGCATCAAAAAAGATAGAGCCGGTGCGGGTCGTTCTTAAAAACGGGATTACCATTCTTGTTGTAGAGACACATGCACTTCCGGTTGTGAATATCTCTGTTACAGTCAAGACAGGTTCAGTATATGACCCGCCTGAGAAGGCAGGTCTCTCAAGTCTGACAGCAGCACTGCTGGATGAAGGAACAAAGACAAGGTCATCACAACAAATAGCTGATGAAATGGATTTTATAGGAGGGAAGCTTTCAACAGGAGGAGGTACTGACTTCTCAACTGCGTCACTTGTTGTCCTTAAAAAGGATATTAAGACAGGACTGGATATTCTCTCAGACGTACTTATGAACCCTGTGTTTCCGGAAGAAGAGGTTGAGAGAAAGAAAAAGGAGGTTATCGGGGCAATAATATCTGATAAGGATGACCCGGGTTCAGTAGCATCCAAGGCCTTTTATAAAGCGGTATTTAAAAACCATCCCTATGGGATACCCGGAGAGGGGGATGAAGAATCAGTCGTAAATATCTCGAGAGATGATATAGTAAAATTCTTTAATACATATTACAGACCAAATAATACCATTATGGCAGTTGTAGGTGATGTTGACATTAAAGAGGTAGTTACACTTATAGAAACATATTTCAAATCCTGGAAAAAGGCAGAAATATCGTTTCCCACTATTCCATCTGCAGGAAAAGTGGAAAAGAAGGAATCAGTACTTATCGATAGAGATATAACCCAGGCTAATATTATGCTTGGTCATGTTGGGATATCGAGGGACAACCCGGATTTTTATGCAGTCCACGTGATGAACTATATACTTGGCGGCGGAGGCTTCTCCTCGAGGTTGACAAAAGAGATACGGGATAATAAAGGACTTGCGTATTCAGTCCATAGCGGATTTGATATAAATAAATATCCCGGTGCTTTTACAGTATCAATTCAGACAAAGAATGAAACAACACAGGTTGCTGTGGAAGGTATACTTGTTGAACTAAAAAAGATCAGGGAAGAACAGGTATCTGATGAAGAATTGAATGATGCCAAATCATATTTGACAGGAAGTTTTCCGCTCAAGCTCGATACCAATTCCAAAATAAGTAGTTATCTGGTTTTTATAGAGTTTTATAATCTGGGTCTTGATTATTTCGATGCTTATAAAAAGAAGATAGAGGCCATAACAAAGGATGATATAATAAGAGCTGCAAAGAAATATATTGACCCTGAAAACTATGTTATCGTAGCTGTTGCAAAACAGAAGGATGCAGGGTTAAAGGAATTAGAATGATGTTTGAGGACTTTGTGCAGTCTCCTGCACTTAGAGAATGTGCATAGCTGCGAGGATTTATAATGATGATTGAGAGCTCTCCGCATATACTTTATCAAAGGTTAAAAGAGCAAATAGAGTCCATGGGCTCTGTTCTTGTTGCATTTTCAGGAGGGGTTGACAGCTCTCTTCTTGCCAGGGTAGCATTTGATTCCCTCGGAAATAAAGCTGTTGCAGTAACAGCAACATCGCCTACATATCCATGGTATGAAATAGAAGAGGCAAAGACCATTGCTATTGAAATAGGGATACGCCATATCCTTATAGAATCTAATGAGCTCGATATCGAAGAGTTTGCACAGAATGACAACAGACGCTGTTATCACTGCAAGAGAGAGTTGTTCGATAAATTAAAAGTAATTGCAGATGATTTAAATATAACCCACATAGCCTGCGGGACAACAGTGGATGACCTGTCCGACTATCGTCCCGGGATGGATGCTGCAAAAGAGCTTGGTGTAAAGAGCCCGCTCGTTGAAGCAGGCCTTACAAAGGAGATGGTACGTGAAATAAGCAGGATGCTTGGCCTTCCAAACTGGGATAAGCCCTCCTTTGCATGCCTTTCTTCAAGATTTCCTTATGGAACAGAGATTACAGAGGAAAGATTAAAACAGGTTGGTATGTGTGAGACGTATTTACGACAGCTTGGCTTCAAACAATTCCGTGTCCGTTATCATGAAGAGGTAGCCCGCATAGAAGCATGTAGGGAAGATTTGGAATTGATGTTTGCGAATCCCGCTCTCCGGAATGAAATAGCAAAAAAGTTTAAAGAGTTTGGATTTACCTATGTGACGATTGATATTGAAGGATATCGTACAGGAAGTATGAATGAAATCCTGATAAAGGAGGGTTAAAGACGAAGTGGCCATTCTGTTCAGATTAAAGAATGGCCAGTATGAATGAAATCCTAATAAAGCAGGGTTAAAGACCCTGATGGCCATTCAGCCTGGCAAGGAGTTCAGAGGCATCTTCTTTATATCTTGAATCAGGATACCTTGTAAGCAGACCCTGCAGGACTTCAACAGCCATTTCTATTTTCCCGTTTGAGTTGTATGCAATACCAAGGTGGTAGAATGCCTTTTCACTGACAGCACTGTCAGGATATTCAGTCAATATAATCCTGAATCTCTCAACAGCAGCAAGGTAGTCCTCCTTTTTCAAATAAAAATTTCCAACATAGAATTCCCGTTCAGCCAATTTCTCTCTGCAAACCTTTATCTTATCACCTGCATCTTTTACGAATTCACTCATTGAGTAGTCCTTAAGGACTGTTTCAAATGCAGATAAGGCCTTCTGAACCGGTTCAATATCCCTGTCTATAGACCTGATCTGTTTAAAATATGAAAGTCCTATCCTGTACTGGGAATGGGCAGCAGATTTATGCAAAGGATGAAGCTCAAGGAATCTCCTGTATTCCTGGATTGCACCTGCGAAATCCTTTTCCTTGAAAAGTTTATCAGCCTTCTTTAACAGGGCCTCTGCATCATACAACTCCTTCAGCTCGTTTGTGAGGCTATCACCGGAGAGTGTTTCCGATTCGGTTTTTCCTGCACAACTATTAAAGAAGATTGGCCCTGCAAGAAAAACAGTTAACAACATAACTATGATTGGTAAACGTTTCATTTGTAAGTCCTTTAACCCAAATTATTGCCAACTTAATAGATCAGGCAACTTGCCTGATAGTTGACTATTTTATAATGCGTTACTCTTGTTACCTTTTTACCAGATTTCTGATAAAATAGCAAGACTTAATGGAGGATGA
>MHER01000208.1 GCA_001805205.1 Nitrospirae bacterium RIFCSPLOW2_12_42_9
CTTATTATTGGGTGGGACTCTCTGGCACAGGTTAAAGGGTTTTTATGGTTTGTCTATGTTTGACTATAAAAATTCATACTATAAAGATAGGGTACTATTCAAAAAGGAAAGGAGCCATACAATGGATATTAAAGATGTTAGTAAAGTTGCAGAGTTCTCTGCTGAAAAGATGAAAAAGATTAACCTGTTTGAGACTGCGAATGTATTATGTGATGTCTACAACCTTGAACCCGGACAGGCCCAGAAGGTACATGCACATGAAGATTCAGATAAAATTTATATGGTCTTAACAGGCCAGGCTAAAGTAAAGGTAGGAGATAAGGAACAGGTACTTGGTAAGAACCAGATTGTAATTGCGCCCGCTGGTAAAGAGCATGGTGTATCAAACCCTGGCTCCGAAAGGCTGTCTCTTCTGGTATTCATGGCCCCGGTACACATACACAAGCATTAATAAAAATCGTTTCAATATAAATATCCCGTGAAAATCAATGTAAAGGTAAAGCCCGGGGCCAGGATTGAAGAGGTAACAAGAGTTGATGCCGTGAACTTTATAGTTAGTGTAAAAGAGCCGCCTGTTGAAGGCAAGGCCAATAAGGCCCTTATAAGAGTCCTGAGTGAATATCTCAATGTGCCTAAGAATTGTATCCAGATTCTTCGTGGCGGTAAAGGGAGAAATAAGGTTATTGAGATATTAAAGTTCTAAATTCGTTCTCGGGAATGACGGCTAACCCTGTGGTTTTGCCTTGATACATTCTATCTCAAGTTTGATATAGACATCTTCTCCTACTACAAGCCCCCCGTTATCCAGTACCTTGTTCCATATCATGCCGAAATCCTTCCGGTTTATCTTCCCCTCTGCTGTGAATCCAGCCCTTGTATTTCCCCAGGGATCTTTGGTCATTCCAATGAGGGTTCCAACAAGTGTGATCTCTTTGGTTACACCAAGCAGGGTCATATCCCCTATTGCTAAATAATTATCTCCCTCTTTGCGATAAGTCTTTAGCTTATAAGTCATAGTAGGAAATTTCTCAACATTAAAGAAGTCCGCACCCTGTAAATGCTCATCCCTCTTCTTTTGGTTGGTGTTCACAGAGGCAGTCTTAATAACAGCCTCAAGGGTATTTACCTTCATGTTGTCTGGATCCATTTCTATGAAGCCTGTAAAATCTGTAAATCGTCCGGTAGTCTTGGAGACCATCATGTGGGCTACACGGAACTCCACTGTTGAGTGATCCAGGTCAGCATTATAACGTGCCATTTCAGCCTGGACAGCCCCGATCCCTCCCGATACAAGAATAATAAACAGTGGCATAACAAACAATAATATCCTCGCCTTTTTAATCATATCGACCTCCTTTTCTAACCGCATTATTAATGTGCAATATATAAGGTTAATAATTTTCCCAAGTGATAATACAAGAATGAATATTCCATGTCAATTATTAGATTCATATGAAAACCGGTTTATAAATTGACATGGATACTTAATCTTGCTAAGCTACCAAAAGAATATATTACCTGAGGACTTATAATGCCAAAAATGTATATGTGTCCTTCCTGTCATCATAAAGAAATTGGTAAACTATATACCCCTGGAAACCCAATGCTGGAGGGGTTATTATGGCTACTTGTAATACCAGGATTGATATACTCTATAACCCGGAGAGCTAAACGCAAGACCATCTGTCCAAACTGCAGTACTGAGTTTAAAATATCCTTCTTTTCCTGACAGATGCATATCTACGACATAACACTAACCATATCCCCTGATCTCCCTGTCTGGCCGGGTGATCCACCGGTTAAGATAGAACGTGTTGCAAAGATAGAAGAAGGGGCAAATTCAAATCTGTCCCGAATGAGTATGGGGGTTCATACCGGCACACATGTGGACGCACCTCTTCACTTTCTTACAGGTGGCAATGGTGTTGAATCTCTACCTCTGAATATACTTATTGGGAGGGCATATGTGTTAAATCTGCCTGATGCAGACATTATTACTGCATCCGTACTGAAACAATCCAGCATCCCAACAGAGACCAACCGTTTGATCATTAAGACGAGAAACTCTCAATACCTGGAACAAAAAGATCCTGTTTTCAGAACCGGCTTTGTTGGCATAAGCGCTGACGGGGCTGAGTTTCTTGTGGGACTTGGCATTAAATTAATTGGAATAGATTACCTGTCTGTTGCTCCATATAAACAAAGCCGTCCCACCCACGAAATACTGCTTAAATCTGATGTTGTAATAGTAGAAGGATTAGACCTCTCAAATATCACACAGGGTCAATATACCTTATACTGTCTTCCTCTCAAAATAGCCGGTTGCGACGGTGCTCCTGCAAGGGCTATTCTTGTAAGTAGTTAGAGTCTTACCCCCTACCGGAAAAGGATTAAAGAGATAATCTATACTACCGAATGAGTAGACGCAAACATACTTGAATTGGGTTGAAAGGAAAGTTAAATATGAATTTAAAAACCTTAAAAATCAAGACACGCCTTTTGATCGGGTTTGGTGCTATCATGCTGATTTTCTTATTCAGTGGAATTATTACCAGCTATCTTCTTATTAAGGCTGATAATAGCGCGAAAATTATCAGGGACAAAAGCCTCCCATATGCGATGATAGCTAAAGATATTGCCTTTCAAATTGTGCAAGTTCAGCAATTTTTTACCGATATGTCCGCAACCCATGATACGGAGGTGTATACAGAGGCAGAAAATGCTGCTAATAACTTTAGAAAAGATATAGAGAAGTTTAAAGAGTTATACAAAGCCGAAAACAACAGGGAGTCCCTTGAAAAGATCGCAGAGCTTGAAAACTTATTCAATAATTACTTTGAAGAAGGGAAAAAAATGGCTTTTACATATGTAACACAAGGTATAGAACAAGGGAATCTCCTGATGAAGAATTTTGATAAAACCAGCACATTCCTTACAGGCAGAGTTGAAGAGTTCGAAAAACAGCAGGTTAATGAGGCAACTGCAGTCTCAAACGATGTTGGTAATGCTATTCGTAATATAAAAACCATTCAATTTGGAATCTCTTTCTTTGTGATAGTTATTAGCGCAGTAATTGCAATCTATATATCATCATGGATAATCAATCCATTAAAGAAGGCAGTAGATGTTTCTAACACTATCGCCAAAGGTGACCTCTCTTTAAATATTGATATAGACAGTGAAGACGAGGCAGGCCAGCTATTATCAGCAATGAACAACATGTCAGAAAATCTTAAGAGACTTATAAGTGACATAAAGTCAACATCAGACAATGTTGCATCAGCCAGTCAGCAATTAAGTACGAGCTCTGCTGAAATGACAAAAGGGATTACAGAACAGTCAGACCGGTCTTCACAGATTGCCACTGCTGCTGCTGAAATGTCCCAGACTATTGCTGAGATTGCAAAGAATACTTCTACAATTGCCAACTGCGCCAAGGATACAGCCGGCATTGCAAAAGAAGGCGGAACTATTGTTGATAAATCAATTACAGAAGTGAAAGAGATAGCAGAAACAGTGCATGAATCTTCCAATCTTATGAAATCCCTTGGTGAGCGTTCCAAGCAAATAGGTGCTATCGTAAATGTAATTAATGAAATAGCAGACCAGACAAACCTCCTTGCACTCAATGCAGCTATTGAGGCAGCCCGCGCCGGAGAACAGGGTAAGGGTTTTGCTGTTGTTGCAGATGAGGTAAGGAAACTATCAGAGAGGACGGCTAAAGCCACTTCAGAGATAGGTGCGATGATTAATGCCATCCAGGATGAGATAAATAAGACAGGATCATCAATGGATGATGCGGCAAAGAGAGTCGGGGCAGGTGTGGAATTTTCTTCTCAGGCTGGCGAGGCATTGAAGAGGATTGTTGCAAGCATAAATGAACTGCAGTCCATGGTTCATCAAATCGCCACTTCAATTGAGGAGATGTCAGCCACATCTGAACAGATAAGTCTGGATATCTTAACTGTTGCGAATGTATCAAAAGATACAACATCAGGTTCAGGCCAGATAGCACAGGCATCTTCAAACCTTGCCCATCTTGCATCAAAACTGACAGAAATAGGAAGCCAGTTCAAGGTTTGAGTAACACCTTCCGGTTAATATTTTTTCCTTATCTCACTCACCCGGAGGATTCGGACATCCGGCATTCTCAGGTCCTTCTTCTTCAATACATGCGGTGTAGATTCTTTACTCAAGGGGAGGAGGATAGTCATCATCGGGTAGCCATATATCCTCCCTAAGGTTGTCAGGTCATCTGACAGGAAGAGAACAAGGTCACCATCCTTATACGGTATACCAGGTTCAATCAAAAGGAGGTCACCTTCATTGACCATAGGTGCACTGAACAGACCGGCAGAAGCTATTATGAAAAAGGCATTCTGATCGCTTGAGAGTGATGGCTCAAAGGAGTGTGCGCTATCCTTTAACGAAGAAACCCTCTTAAATTTCAAGTTCTTAAACTTATCCCATTTTATGACGGGAAGCATCTTTGGAGTGACATAGGGAGCCGGCTCTTCCTTGATAATTGAGGGATCCTCTATGAGTTGGGATAGGGATATCCCCAGACTGTCTGCTAATTTCCTTATTGTCTCTGTCTTAAGATTTTTCTGCTGATCAGATTCTATCCTGGCAATACTCGCCTGGGAAATGCCGCTCCTGTGGGAGAATTCAAGCTGAGAAATCCCCATCTGCTCCCTGAAATACTTCAGACGCCTGCCTATACTTTTCATTTGTATCTGTTTTACACGTAATGGGCTGAATTTAGCAATATCATGTATGAATATTTTACTTGACATTTATTATACACACATGTATTATATGCGGTAATTTAAAAAGGAGGTGACGGAAGATATGAAACTTGCAGAATTACTAAACGAGAGAAAGGCTGTAAAGAAGGAAATCGAGAATATCAAGGAAAGGCTCTATCTATCAGCCAAAGTACAGGAGGGAGATGCCACACCTGCTGAATCCCCTGAAGAGCTTAAAACAACTCTCATTAATCTGTTTGAGAAACTTGAAGGGCTTATCGTAAAGATAAATCTTGCCAATGTGAGTACCGGGGCCGAAGGAAAAAAGCTGATGGAACTGATCGCAGAGCGGGATAGGAATATTGCCATCGCGGATATGCTGCATCAATTAGCCACAAATGCCACCCCGAGACCGGAAAGATTTTCAAGGAATGAAATACGTTATGTCCAAATGGTGAATATCAAAGAGACCAGAAGGGAGGCAGATAGCTATGCCCGTAAGGCACGGGCAATAGATACAACAATCCAGACTGCAAACTGGAATACTGAAGTTATGTAACCGGCAGATGGTAGCCTGACATTATATCGAGGGATGCAAGCCAGGTAGCTTCTGAAGCTATCATATGGCCCAACTGCTAATTGGGAAACCGAGGTTCAAATCCTCTATAACTGTAACAGAGCAAAGTTACAGAAGCAGGTGAAAAGCCATATCAATGTCACTGTCACTACCAGCATCCAGATATCATGCAAGGTGAGGGTGGGAATGGGGATAAGGAAAAAAATAAAAGCCGGGGAGAAAATGGGAACAGGGCAGGAAAGATATACAGCAAAATCTACCGCAGATTTCCAGGCCAATACGTTCCTCATTATTCACTCCAGCCCCTCAAACCTTGGATCCGTGATGGCCCGTTTTTTGAAACCTATGGTCTTGTTGATGAAAAGATTCGTCTCTTCAAGCCACTGGAGCCGCTGGCTGACCGACATATCCTTGAACTCCTCCAGCTTTTCTTTCGTAAAGGTATAAACAATACTGACATTTTCTTCTCTATCTTCGCCCACTTTTTTCAATCTCCCTGAGCGCTGCAATGTCGGCAATATCCTGGGGTCTGCCAGAAATCTCTTTTAGTTTAATCAGGTTTTTTACAGAAACAACTGGCATGGAAACGCTGCCGGACATTATTGTGACAGCTTCAGATCTTATTACATTATAGTCCACTGGTTCCTCAACAAACACGTCAACCAGATGAATAGGTCTTTCAGGATGAAAAAAGCTGAAAACCTTCATATTTTTTTCGTTAATCCAGGTTGCCCTGGTTTTAGCATTGATAAACTCCTCCGACTTTACAGGCACCTTCGGCCTGTATCCAAGCTCATTCATGATATCAACGAACTTACTGAGATTACCCTCTTCAAGATGAACCATGAGATCAAGGTCTGCCGTCAGCCTGACGACTCCATGAAGGACAAGGGCCACACCTCCAACAACAACATAGTCAACACCGCTTTTGTTTAGTTTTTCAAATAATTCCTCGTAAAACATCCTTCTCCCTGAAATTTGCTTTTCTGAGGTTAAAGTAGCAGGATGAGATTTTGCTTCTTTGAAAAACATGCACGGCTTATCATCCTGCTTTTTACTATCATTACTACACCGTTCCTAAAACCATGGACAAATATTCCGTAGACGTCATTCGAAAAGTTCTAATGACGATTTGCATACCGGAATTTCACCGGTAACAGACGGTAAGATCACAGTCTGAGCCGTGCCCTGAATTAATTTCAGGTGCCGACCCTGAACTTGTTTCAGGGTCGGTGTCAGACAGGATCGGAAATTTCCCGACCGCCTGTGTGCTTCATGCACTGCTTGAGCCATTCGTGATACTACTGCCCACTTGCTCCATGCAGTTTGCAACAGGAAATTGCCGGATTAAAAGGAGGCAGCTCATATGGGCCGGACCCTTCCAACATCAACAATGCTCCTTGATGAAGAACGTATTCGTTGGCATAAGTTCCGCCGGGCACTACGTAAAGAAGACCATGCTTTACTCGATGAGATGCTGGATGATATCCCGAGACATGTACAGGCACAGGCATACGCCTCGTGGGTTACTCCATATGAGGCTATGCTCGTATCAATTATCCTCGAAGATAAGAAGAGGATAAAAGATCTTGCTGAAAGGCTCTCAGCCCTTGAATCATTAATCAAAATAGACCCCCTATAGTCCTATGAACAAACTCTCCTGCACAGCCGGTTCCGGATGGCTCTTTGACCTCTATGCAGAGAATAATGGCATGAGGCTATGGTTTATCACTGAAGACGGTAAACACATATCCCTGTGGGAGCCTTATGACCCTCTATTCTATGTACGAACCAGACATTCCTTTTTAGACAGCTTATTAAAGAGTAAACCGTTAAACTCTATACCTCTAACAATTACCCGTGTAGAGAGGATGGAACTTCAAAGCGGGGAAAATACACCTGTCCTTGAGGTAAAGGTAAAGGCCCTTTCCCGATATACGGAAGAATTATACGCCGTGAAAATGCAGCCTTTCTTGCAGGCCGGTGGCATCTCGATATCCGGAATTCATTTATTATCCATGAGAGCGGGCTTGATGGATTTATCGAGCTTGCAAGACTCAGCAGCATGCCTGTCCAGCAGCTTGCACGATCTTCAACAGGTACAGTTATCTCAGCTATGCAGCTCCGCCAGGCATGTAATGAAGGTATCCTGATCCCGTGGAGAAAACAGGAACCGGAGGCATTTAAGACCGCTGAAGAGTTAATAACAACAGACAAGGAGGGCCTGATCTTTCAGCCAGAGCCTGGCATTTATGGAGATGTGGCTGAACTTGATTTTGCCTCACTCTACCCTGCGATTATGGCAAAGTACAATATCTCTCAGGAAACTCTGGGCTGTTCCTGCTGCACTGACCATACTGTACCTGAGATAGGCCGCCACACCTGCAGGAGAAGGGATGGGCTTATTCCGCGGGTATTAAGACCTATCCTTAAAACCCGGTCAGAGTATAAAAAACGCATGCTCGATGAAGGCATACCTGCTGAGACGCGCATGAACTACAAGCAGAGACAGACATCGCTCAAATGGATACTCGTAACATGTTTTGGTTATCTGGGTTATAGAAATGCGAGGTTCGGCAGGATAGAGGCTCACGAGGCTGTCACAGCATACGGCAGGGAACTACTGCTCCAGGCAAAGGAGATAGCTGAAGGATACGGCTACAGGCTCATCCATGCCATTGTTGACTCTGTTTGGGTCTATAAATGCGGGATCACAGAAAAGGATGCCATGGCACTTGCAAACAATATATCAGCAAAAACAGGTATCCCGATGACATTTGAAGGGATATACCGCTGGCTCATGTTCCCTACTTCCCGCACACGCCCTGCCCTTGCTGTACCGAACCGATATGCCGGTGTATTTAACAATGGCGAGATCAAGGTGAGGGGTATCGAGTTGCGCCGCCATGACACACCTCTGTTTATAGGAAGGGCGCAGAAAGAGATTATCGAGACATTATCCCTTGCCAGGTCCCCTGATGAGTTATACCTTTATATAGAAAAATCTCTGGGTATTATAGAAACATATTCATCGCAGTTAAGGGATGGGAAAATCCCGCCTCTGGAACTTGCCATCAGTAAGCGTCTTACCAGGAGACCAGATGACTATACCCACTCCGTAGATACTGCAATAGCCAGCCAGAGCCTTCTGGCAAGGGGTGTCCGCCTTGAGCCAGGGGAAGAGATCCAGATAATCATAACATCAGCTAAAGATAAAGACCCTGCCTCACGGGTCAAGCCACTTACATTCTCTTTGTCAGATCATAGTTATGATAAAGAGAAATACCTGGAGCTATTACTGCGCGCTGCTGAGACAATACTGAAACCACTCGGATATGATGCACATAGACTGAAAAAGATTTTATCAGACCAGCATGAGATCTGTAATCAGCTCATCGGATAAGAGAATCCCCTTGCGGGTCAGCCTCAAATGTAGTCGAGATGGTGAAGGCCCTCGCGGTGGAGGTTGCAGGTTTTCAGGCTGTGTCAGGTACCACGAAATACTATCTTCAGGAGCACGGCCACTACATATTTCATTTTCAGCATATGCACCAAGCCGATGAATTCCGCAAGGTAGTCGCCAAGTACATACCGATTGAGTTCGCCCAGGTGGAGTAGTGGCTCCATGCACACTGGTTGCCACTTAACCCGTCAATGGAGCCGACTACGCTGTGTGATGATTAGTGCCCTTTGACTTTTATCTGTGCCTTTAGTAATCTAAGTAGTAGGCAACTCTAATATGTTATATATGAACATATGAACCGTTTCTGATGGAGGAACAATATGAAAGCCAAAGGTGTTGTTAAAGGAAAGAGTATCGTTTTTCAGGACATCCCTTCTTCAGAAATCATGAGAGAAGGGGAGGAGGTAGAAGTAATTATCCTTCCCTTGAAGAAGACACCCCACCATTTTGCCACTTTTAAATTAGGGGTTAAAAAGGAATTCCTGGAAAGGGAAAGGATTTATGGAGAAGATTAAGGTCTTCTTTGATACCAACGTGCTTGTATATGCGCATGACGAACTTTCTCCCTTTCATAAAGAATCTGCAGAATTATTAGATATGGCGATAGAGGGTGTGATCGAGGGGGTCATTTCAGAACAGAATCTTATGGAACTTTATAGAATATTCACTAATTCAACAGCAATGAGAGGTAACCCGCTTACTCCGGTTGCAGTTAAATTGTTATTCGAAGAGACTTACCTAAATGGATCCTTTGGCTTAATATATCCAACGAGAGATATTATGTTCAAAACTATTTCAATAGCCTCTGCAATAAATGCTATTTCAGCAAAAATATTTGATGTTAGGATCGCCGCACAGGCATTGAGTGCTAACGTAACCTATCTTGTGACGTATAACATTAATGACATTGTTGGGGTAGAGGGACTAACATCTATGTTACCAGGAGAAATTATAACAGTAGTCCAGGGAAACAGGGAGGGTAACAATGATCAGAAGTCTCAGGAGTAACGAAAGAAAGCACAATATATGAGTAAAGGTGTCCCACCGCCGATATAGATCGTCTCAAGTCTTTTGTGCATCAAATCAGGCATTTCCTTCACAAGGAAGGCCATCTCTATTAAAACTGCATAGTGTAACCAGACATTGACGTTTTGCTTCCGGTGGTGACAGTACCGTCAGAATTTACTTTGCTCGTATTCTTAAACGGATTAGCAGGGCTAACTGCTGAGTCGCCCAATGAAGATAACCATTCTTTATATTTCGCGAAATGTTGCTTACCTTCCTCTGGGATAGATGGCTGAGCGCCGCCTATGTGAGTAATAATGTATTGAGCCATGTGTGTATCTCCTTTCTTAAAAATTAAATTCTAATGTACTACATATAAACATAACGCCGAGCTAACCGGCGCGTCCGGTTGAGCGCCGGGTTAGGTCGCGCTTCTGTTAGCTGTGGTAACAACTTCTTTCCTCGGCTTTGAAT